>CAKSPN010000099.1 GCA_934481375.1 uncultured Clostridia bacterium | reverse complement strand
TCCTCGTGTACGTGCCTGTTTGCACGCATATATTCAACGGGCATATCCATATTCAGTTCTATCCCGTCCGATGCGTCAACATAAGCATAACCGTTTTTCAGCTCATATTCGGCGTTTATGGTAAAGCTTCTGCACCAGCCGGGTATTCTAAGCGCAATTTTCCGCCCCGGAGCAGAGCATTTTATTTTCACCATGCCGCTTATCGGATAATCGGTACTCTGCGTAATGTGCATCCCGTCGCACGACATTTCGGAGTCCATATACTGATGTACGTACAGCGTGTCATCATCGTATGTGTACATAAATCCCGCTATTGACGGAATAAAACGCACTATATTCGGAGGACAGCATGAACACGAAAATACCTTTTGGCGCTCGGTTATCGGAAAACGCCGTTTATCATATGACGCACGGTCAACATCGTTAAATCCAAGGTCAATCTCAAGCGGATTTTCATAAAAAAACGCCGTTCCGTCCATCGAAACTCCCGACAGCACTCCGTTATAGATTGCACGCTCTGCGGTGTCCGCATATTTTGAATTTACCTCAGACATTTGCATACGTGACGCAAACATCGAAAGCGCTATAGCCGCACACGTTTCGGCATACGCCGTCCTGTTCGGCAAATCATAATCCACCGTAAACGCCTCGCCCCTGTATGTTGAGCCTATTCCGCCCGTTATGTACATACGCTTGTTTACAGCGTTATCAAAAACTCTTTTGCACGCTGCTTGGAGTTCGTTATCATCTCTTATGCGTGCAACATCGGCAGCACCGCAAAACAGATACATGGCACGCACGCTGTGTCCGTCCGCAGTTGTTCTGTCCTTTAACGGCATATCGTCCTGATTATTCAGAATGCTTATGCCCTCCTGCGGTTCATCGTGTTTGCCGTGTTCGTCTATGAAAAACTCGGCAAGCTTGAAATAGCGTTCCTCGCCCGTTGCCTCATATAAGCGTACAAGTGCAAGTTCAAGTTCAGGGTGTCCGGGTGTAACAAATTTTGCACTTTTCTTTTTTGCAAAAACGTCCTCTATATAATCGGCATATTTGCACATCGCCTTTAAGAATTTGTCCTTGCCCGTTGCGTCATAATACGCAATTGCCGCCTCTATAAGATGCCCTGCGCAATACAGTTCATGGAAACGTCGGTCGCAAAAACGGCGATCCTGTTCCGTCACAAGAAAATGGCTGTTGAAATATCCGTGTTCATCGGAATTTTTTACAATGTTATCTACCGTTTTGTCGATTATTTCCTCCAGTTCGGGGTGATTTTCCTCTTTCAGAATATACGCCGCTCCCTCTATCCACTTGGCTATATCCGAATCCCAGAACACGTGCGGCATATTCGACTCGCCCTCTTTCCACCTGCACTCCGTTGCCGAAAAGCGGTGCGTTTCAACAAACCTGTCATACACCGCCTTTAGCGTTGAGTTTTTCACCATATCCTGTTTTGCCGCCCAAAATCCGTCATTGATTTTTATGTCTGAAAATTTTACTTTTTTCATATTCAAAATGCTCCTTTTGGCTTATTGACTTTTCATTGTAAATTTATTATAATAAATAAAAACGGTAATTTCAATACCGAAGTCTTGAGATAAAGTGAGAAAATCAGATATGATTAAATTAGAGAGCGGTAATTTTTTTCAATATGAAACAATCGGCAGATTTACCTCGGAGGAGCAATGGAGCCACCCTGCACGCACAATATACAGTTTCGAGCTTATTTTGGTTTTGAGTGGCGAGGTTTTTATCGAGGAGGACGGAGCAAGGTATGAGCTTCGGCAAAACGATATGATTATTCTCGAACCGCAAAAGTATCATTTCGGATTTAAGGAGAGCGCTCCACCCGTTTCGTTTTACTGGATGCACTTTCGCACCGATATGGAAATGCCGTTTAAAACGTATACCTCGGGCGATTGCTATGATTTGAAATACCTTTTAAAAAAGCTTTTGCACGTTTCAAACACGCCGTCATATCCGCCCGACTCTGCGGAAATACTCTCGCTTTTGATTTTTCGTGAACTTATGTATACCGAAAATGCCTTAAAAAACAGCCGCCGCACTCTCATTAACGAAGCCGCCGAATATGTGCGGATAAATCTCACCAAAGGCATTACCGTTTCCGATACGGCAAAGCATTTCGGATATAATTCCGATTACATAGGAAAGCTTTTTAAAAACAATTACGGTATGGGACTTAAAGAATACATTTGCGCCGAAAAGATAAAGCTTGCCAAGGATTTTCTGCTCTCATCGGATTTATCGGTCAAAGAAATTTCCGCAAAGCTGGGGTTTGACAGCGAAAACCTGTTTATAAAATTCTTTATGTACCACGAGGACATAAGCCCCTCAAAATTCAGAAACAAATATTTTAATACGCATATGAACAACAAATAAAAAAATACTGCTCTTAGGGAGCAGTATTCAAACTGTAGACAAACCGTTTAAGGTGTGTCTTCTTTGTTATTGGGAGTTTGAGGTGTGCTCATTCGGAACCGACCTCTCAACCGTTAGACTTTTGGAAGGCGGCTCTCGGAGCAGTATTTTTTATTGTGTTTTAAATGCGTGTTGTATATTTAAGCGCATTATTCTTTATTGCGCCGTAGTCTTTTTCATCAATCAGCTTTTTATTTACTATATCCGAACCGACGCCCAAACCGCATATGCCAAGCTTAAAATAGTCATGCATATTGTCGGCTGTTACTCCGCCCACCGCAAGAAGCTTGACATTGTTTATGGGCGCAGTTATTGCCTTTATATAGCTTATATCCATTGAGTTCATCGGGAACAGCTTTACAAAATCCGCACCGTAGTTATGAGCGGCTATTATTTCCGACGGCGTAAACGCACCGGGGATTGATACCATTCCGAGCTGAACCGTTCTCTCTATAACTTCTTTGTCGGTATTCGGCGATATGATAAACTCACCGCCGGCGCTTTTTGCAAGTTCGGTCTGCTTTGCCGTTACAACCGTTCCCGCACCGACCGATATTTTTCCTTCAAATTTTTCACGAGCCGCCGCAATCATCGACGCAGTTTCCTCATTGCTGACTTTTCCGCTCTGGTCGAAGGTTATTTCGGCGAATTTTATTCCGCCTTCATAAAGAGCCTGCATAACGTCAAGGATATTCTCCTTTTTTGCACCTCTTATGATTTAAATAACTTTTTCCTTTTCAATTCCGCTTATTATATTTTCTCTGCTCATAACGCACTCTCCTTACTTTCATAAATACATATCATTCCGTACGACACCGACATATCAACCGCATCGTCGGGCGCACAGACAACCGTCTTATCCGTAAACGCTGTCAGCAAATCGCAGAAAGCATTTTTGATCTGCTTTTTTCCGCCCACATAAACATTCTTTTGCGGGGATTTTGCTATCTTTTGCACATCTGCGCACAAAACCGCTCCGATAAAAAAGCTGTATCTGCTCTTTTCATCTGCGCCGAACAGATTTTTAAGTATCCTTACCTTAAAAAGAGCCTCGTTAATTCCGTTTTTACTGCAATATTCATAGCCTTTTTTCAAATATTCCGCATCGTGCTCTTCAATATTTAAGTTTATTGCGTCGCTGAGAATTGTACCGCTCGAAATTGCGGCAATCAACTCTCCCGAAAGCGATGTGGAAAAATCGGCAATTCTGCCGTCCGTATCGGAGGCAATGATTTTTGCATGCGACCCCGGTAAGACTGTGAGTGAATTTTTTTCCGTATGTAAAAGGCTTGACAGTCCGAAAAATTCACATTCCTCGCCACGCATCATATCGACTTCGCCTAGTTCCGTACCATCCTTTTTAACTCCGGGTATAAAGTTTATCGGTATATCGGTTATTTCGGGCAATGTTACCGTTTTTATCGCATTGCTCAAATCATTTATACCGACAGGCGCACAAATATGCGGTACGTTGTATATTCCGAATTCGGAGGTTATCATTCCTGCGGCAAGTATTGCCGTTATACCGTCCTTTCCGTCTGCCGTTCTTCCTATAATCGTTTCAATTCCCTCTTTTACGGCAGCGGCAAGACGCCGGCTGTCTTTTGCGCCTGCGCCCAGTTTTATTTTCACCTCATCGGCAAGCACTCCGTTGTCTATCAGGCGTATTCTTGTATTTGTTGTTCCGCCGTCAACAGTTATATATTTCCCCATAAAGCTGTAACTCCGTTTCAATTATTTTCCGCTTTTAATTATATCATACCGCTAAGAAATAATCAATAAACTTATATAAAAAAATAAGAGGACGGCAAAGCCGTCCTCTTATTTTTTACACCACACGGTTGCGCATACCGCCGATGAGGTAGTCGTCAATATTTTTTGCTATTTCGTCAAGACAACGCACACGTGCCTCATACGCTCCCCACGCCATATGCGGCGTAAAAATTACATTTTTACAGCCGAGCGCCGCTCGGTACGGGCTATCCTCCGCCATCGGCTCAATTGAATAAACATCAACGCCCAAACCGCCTATTTTTCCGCCGATTACGGCTTCCGCCGCCGCCGCTTCGTCCATAACCGCACCACGTGCCACATTTACAAGCACCGCCGTATTTTTCATAAGCGCAATCCGCTCACGGCTTATAATATTTCTTGTGCCGTCATTAAGCGGCAGATGTATGCTTATTATATCCGCTCTTTCGCACAATTCGTCCAAATCCACATACGAAAATCCGTCACGCTTTGTTCTGCTGTAAGCGATAACGTCCGCCCCCATTGCCTGTGCCGTCTGCGCCGTTTTTCTGCCTATATTCCCCGTTCCGACTATGCCCCACGTCATACCGGCAATCTCGTGAAACACGGGCGTTAAGCAATTTTGCACACCGCTTTTTGTGTACTCTCCGCTCTTTACGTATCCGTCAAATTCAAAAAGATGCGTCACGAGCGACAGCGCCGTTGCAACCGTTAATTGCGCCACGGAATCGGTTGAATATCCGCACACGTTGCACACGCCTATGCCGCGGTTTTTACAATATTCAATATCTATATTATCAAAACCCGTTGCCGTAACGCAAATAAGCTTAAGCTTTTCTGCGGACTTTAAATTGCTTTCATTAAGCTTTATTTTATTTACTATTGCCACATCGGCGTCGGAAAGCGCTTTTTCAACGTCCTTCGGCGGTGTTGTTTGAAAAATCCGCACATTGCCGAATTTTTCAAACATTTCAAACGTCACGTCACTGCCGAGCGTGAGTGCGTCAAGTATAGATATATTCATTTACTTATCCTCTTTATACACAAGCTTTTCAAGCTTATCCCACATTTCGGGGTGCGTTCTTTTGAGATTTATCGGCTGCATATCGGAATTTACAAAGCCGTGGTTTGTTTTTCCCTCGGTCATAAGCTTCATTTCGGGGAGTTTATATACCTCATATTTAAACTCGCACTTTGCAACGGACAGCTTTGTCAGCTTACAGGTCACAACCACCTCGTCCTCATAGCGCAGTCCGTAATGATATTTCGCCCATGTTTCTGTCAGCGGTATCATAACGCCTTGATGTTCCATTTCCGAATACTTTATTCCGATTGCTTTTATAAAATCGCCACGTGCGACCTCAAACCAGGGATAATATCTCGAATGATACACAATCCCCATCATATCCGTTTCCGCATATCTGACCGTAATTTTTGTTTCGCTTACAAATGACATTTTCATTTTCTCCTATTCCGAAAAAGAGCCGCTGCGTAACGCAGCAGCTCTCATTATTAAACCGTAAGTTTATTTACTATCGAATCAAGGCTTTCGGGCAAAGTCTTTTTCATTGCAAGTCCCTCCGCAATATCAACATCGGAAACCTTGCCGTCCTTTACACGGACTATTCTGTTCTGCTTTCCTTCGAGAAGCAGTTCAACGCTCTTTGCACCCATTTCACTTGCGATTATTCTGTCACGCACCGTAGGATTGCCGCCCCTCTGAACGTATCCGAGAATGGTTGCACGGGTTTCTATTCCCGTCTTGTCCTCAATCTGCTTTGCCATTTCCATTACGCCGCCTATACCCTCGGCAACGATTATGATAGAGTGCTTTTTACCTCTCGCCTTTGACTCAAGAACCGTGCTTAACACGTCTTTATCAAAATCCCATTCCTTTTCGGGAACAAGAATTACCTCTGCTCCGCAGGCAATACCTGCTTCGAGAGCAATATATCCGGCATTTCTGCCCATAACCTCGATAATTGAGCATCTGTTATGGCTCGTTGCGGTATCTCTTATCTTGTCCACTGCCTCGATAACCGTATTAAGACAAGTATCATAGCCTATGGTATACTCCGAACAGCTTATATCGTTATCTATTGTACCGGGCATTGCAATTGTGGGAAGTCCCTCCTTGCACAAATCCATTGCGCCTCTGAACGAGCCGTCGCCGCCGATTACGATAAGTCCGTCAATTCCCTGTGCCTTTGCTGTCTGACACGCCTTTTTAACGCCCTCGGGCTTTTTAAATTCAAGGCATCTTGCAGTTTGCAGAATTGTTCCGCCTCTCTGGAGAGTATCCGAAACGTCTCTTGCGGTAAGAGTCTGCATTTCGTTTTCGATAAGACCCACATAGCCTTTCATTATTCCTACCACTTCCACGCCGTGATACACGCCCGTTCTTACAACCGCACGTATTGCGGCGTTCATTCCGGGAGCGTCACCGCCGCTCGTAAGTACTCCGATTTTTTTGATTTTCTGTGCTTTCATAGTTATTTGCCTCCAATGCTATACTTAAAATAATTCATTATCT
>CAKSPN010000098.1 GCA_934481375.1 uncultured Clostridia bacterium | reverse complement strand
CAATAAGTATTTTTGCTATAACCTGATGACGCTCGTAAACTTTTTCCGCAATTTTAAGTCCATTTTCGGTAAGCGATATGTTCCCCTCACGGTCAACGGTAACGTAACCCTCCTCACGGAACGACTTCATTGCAACCGACACGCTGGGTTTTGTGAAATTCAGATGATTTGCAACGTCAATGCTTCTGACATAACCGTTGCTGTTTTTTAGCATAAGTATCGCCTCAAGGTAATTTTCGGCGGATTCGTGTATTTTCATAACAGTCGACCTTTCAAAATTAATTTAAGTAATTATATCACAGATGGTTAGGAAAGTCAAACCAAAATGCACATGGCGAAAAAAATAACAAAAAGAAATTTTTTTTATAAAAACATATTGACAAATTAAGTTAGTTATGCTAAACTAACCGGTGAAGGTTAGATAATACTAACCGAAATGTCATACAGAAATGAGGATAAGCTTATGATGCCTTTGACACTTGCTGATGCAGGAGAAGAAAATATTATCAAAAGAATCGGCGGAAAACCCGAGGTTAAAAAACATCTGGAAAATCTCGGTTTTGTTGTCGGAGGAAGCGTCAGAATCATCAACCGCCTCGGCGGCAACGTTATTGTAAACGTGAAAGAAACACGTGTTGCAATAAGCTCTGAGATGGCGCAGAAAATTATGATTTAATTTTAAGGAGGATTTGGGGATGCAGACACTGAAAAATGCCAAAGTAGGACAGACGGTGAAAGTCGTTAAGCTTCACGGCGAGGGTGCCGTTAAGCGCCGCATTATGGATATGGGCATAACAAAAGGCGTAGAGGTACATATCAGAAAAGTCGCTCCGCTCGGTGATCCCGTTGAGGTAACCGTAAGAGGATACGAGCTTTCGCTCCGTAAAGCCGACGCCGAAATGATTGAAGTAGAATAATATTGAAAGAGAGGAATTAAGCAATGAATTTAAGAATAGCGCTTGCAGGTAACCCTAACTGCGGTAAAACAACTTTGTTCAATGCTCTGACGGGTTCAAATCAGTTCGTGGGAAACTGGCCCGGTGTTACTGTTGAAAAAAAGGAAGGTAAGCTCAAAAAGCATGACGGCGTTGTAATCACCGACCTTCCGGGTATTTATTCGCTTTCTCCGTACACTCTGGAGGAAGTTGTTGCGAGAAATTATCTTATAGGTGAAAGACCCGATGCGATTTTGAATATTGTAGACGGTACAAACCTTGAAAGAAATCTTTATCTTACAACACAGCTTACGGAACTGGGTATTCCGGTCGTAATAGCAATAAATATGATGGACGTCGTAAAGAAAAACGGCGACAAAATCAATATCAGCGAGCTTTCACGTGAACTGGGCTGTAAAATCGTAGAGATTTCCGCTCTTAAGGGAACGGGAATTATGGAGGCTGCCGAGGCGGCAATAGACGCCGCAAATAACGGAAAGACCGTTCCGATGCACACCTTCTCGGGTCCCGTTGAGCATGCAATTGCGCATATTGAGGAAGCCGCACTTCACAATATGCCCGAAGAACAGCAGAGATGGTATGCAATCAAGGTGTTTGAGCGTGACGAAAAGGCTCTCGCACAGCTTAACATTTCAGAGGATACACTCGCACATATCGAAAAGGATATATCCGCTGCGGAGGAAGAGCTTGACGATGATGCGGAAAGTATCATAACAAACGAGCGTTACATATACATATCACAGCTTATGAAAGGCTGTTACAAAAAACATAACGCAGGCAAGCTTTCAAATTCGGATAAGATAGATAAGATTGTTACAAACCGCTGGCTCGGACTTCCGATATTTGCGGCAATTATGTTCCTTGTTTATTATATTTCAATGGTAGGCGTAGGTTCAATGGCTACCGACTGGGCGAACGACGGACTGTTCGGTGACGGCTGGCATCTGTTCGGAATAGGCTCATCGGCATACGAGGAGGTTTCCGACGAATTTGGCGGAGCGTCCGATATTATAAACGGATATATCGACTTTGCGTCGGAGAACGGCATTGATACGGAGGAGGTTTCAGCCGCTCTCGATACCGAAAGCGAAGATTTTGACGCTGACGCCGCAAAAACGGCGCTTGCAAAATTCGCCAAGGACGCAGAGGGCATAGATAAAGTTACATACACTGTAGTAGATGAAGAAACAATGGCTGACGAGGAAGAAGTAGCAACCTATGACGATTTCCTCGAAGCGGTTGACGTATATGACAAGTACGACTGCGAAGAACCCGATCCCGCAGATTACGGCGTATGGATTCCCGGTATTCCTGTACTTGTTGAAAAGGGACTTGACGCAATCGGTTGTGCGGACTGGCTCTCGGGTCTTATCTTAGACGGTATAGTTGCCGGTGTCGGTGCGGTTCTGGGATTTGTTCCTCAGATGCTCGTACTGTTCCTGCTCCTTGCGTTCCTTGAGGCGTGCGGATATATGGCAAGAATAGCGTTTGTACTCGACAGAATTTTCAGAAAGTTCGGACTTTCGGGTAAATCATTCATTCCTATGCTTATAGGTACAGGCTGCGGCGTTCCGGGTATTATGGCTTCGAGAACGATTGAAAATGACCGTGACCGTAAGATGACGATTATGACAACAACCTTTATCCCCTGCGGTGCAAAGGTTCCGTTCATCGCAATGATTGCCGGTGCAATATTCTCGGGCAGTGCCTGGGTTGCAACCTCGGCATACTTTATCGGTATGGCTGCGATTGTAGTATCGGGTATCATTCTTAAGAAAACAAAGATGTTTGCGGGCGACCCGGCTCCGTTCGTTATGGAGCTTCCGGCATACCACCTGCCTACAGTAGGAAACGTTCTCCGCAGTATGTGGGAAAGAGGCTGGTCCTTCATCAAGAAAGCCGGTACAATCATTCTTCTTTCAACAATTCTTGTATGGTTTACAACATACTTCGGATTTGTTGACGGACATTTCGGAATGCTTACCGAGGATCAGATTGATTCAAGTATCCTTGCCGCAATAGGCGGAGCTATCGCTTGGATATTCAAGCCGCTCGGCTGGGGTAACTGGCAGGCAACTGTCGCTTCAATCACAGGTCTTGTTGCAAAGGAAAATATCGTTGGTACAATGGGTATTCTCTACGGCGGAACGGGAACCGTTTACGGCAACCTCGCAGACGCGTTTACGGGAATTAGCGCATATTCGTTCCTCGTATTCAACCTGCTGTGCGCACCGTGCTTTGCGGCAATCGGAGCTATAAAGCGTGAAATGAATAATGCAAAATGGACATGGTTCGCAATCGGTTATCAGTGCGTATTCGCTTATGCGATAGCTCTTATGATAAACCAGTTCGGACTCCTGTTCACGGGCAGCGTTCATATCGTAGGAACAATCTTCGCTGTGGCAGTGCTTGCATTTATGGTATATATGCTTGTTAAACCTTATAAAGAGTCAGACACGCTCACAACAAAGGTAAAAATTAAAAAGTAACCATCACACACTTCCTGTTTCGGACGGCGTAAAATGCGCCGTTCGGAACGGAAATTTAATTGTATCGGAGGGTTAATATATGTTTAAATGGATTGCGGAAAACATATCGACTATTTTGGTATTTGCGGCGCTCCTTCTGATAGCCGTATTAATCATAAGGTCGCTTGTAAGAAACAAAAGACAAGGAAAATCCTCCTGTGGCTGTAACTGCGCTCACTGCGCAATGGCAGGGCAGTGCCACGGAAAGAAAAAATAACGCATTGCCGCTTATGCGGCGGAAACGGAGCAGAATATGAGTATTGTAATAGTCGGCGGTCATGACAGAATGCACAGCCGATATAAGGAAATTTGTAAAAAGCACGGCTGTAAGTGCAAGGTATTCACGCAGTGTCCGGCAAACTTCAGAAATCAGATAGGCTCGCCCGACATCATAATGATACTGACGGGAACGGTTGCACATAAGATGCTTAACGTTGCCGAGACCCGTGCGGAAAAATCGGGAGCAGAGGTGCTTCACTGCAACTCATCGAGTGCAAGCGCTCTTAACGAAACTCTGACGGAATATTTTGCAAGAGCAAACTGAATTTTTTTTTGAGCATAAGTTAGTCAAAACTAACTATAAGGAGAAATATATGTCGGAAAAAGTAATTGCGCATTTCTGCGCTCCCGCACTCGCAGGAATAAAGCCGTCAAACATTATATCGTGCCGTATGTCGGAAAAGGCTGAAGTATATGCACAGCTTAAAAAACTGAACGCACGGCTTAACAAAAAGGATATATATTTTGAGGTTTTAAGCGAGGGAAGCAGGCGTATACTTATTATGGTATACAGGAAAAAAACGCTTGAAAAGCATCTTAAAAGCGCCAATACGGCAAAATTTCTGTACACATACGGATATGATACGGAAATAGGAAAAAGTCTTGAAACATTAAAAAGCAGATTAAAAGGCTGTGAATTTCCGCATGAAATAGGTGCGTTTCTCGGCTATCCGATAAACGATATTTATGCGTTTATAAACCACAGAGGCGAGGGCTGTCTTTTGACGGGCGAATGGAAAGTTTACGAAAATGCCGATAAAGCACGTGAACTTTTTCGCAGATACAATGCCTGTCGCTGTGCTGTTGTAAAAAGGATAGATCAGGGCAGAACGCTTGCGGAGATATTCAATGCGGCGCAGTAAAAAAAACAGGAGGTTTTTAATATGAGTAAAACAGCAATAATTTATTGGAGCGGTACGGGAAATACCGAGGCAATGGCAGAGGCGGTTGCCGAGGGAGCAAAGGAAGTTAATCCCGAAGTAAAATTATTTAATGTATCGGAAATTTCGGCAGACGATGCGGCAGAGTACGATACGCTTGTTCTCGGCTGTCCGGCAATGGGCGCAGAGGAGCTTGAAGAGGGTGAATTTGAGCCGTTTTTTGCAGACCTTGAGGGAAAGCTTTCGGGAAAGAATGTCGCTTTGTTCGGCTCGTATGGCTGGGGCGACGGTGAATGGATGCGCTCATGGGAAGAGCGTGTTTCGGCAACAGGAGCAAAGCTCGTGCAGGAGGGTCTTATAGTGAACGAAATGCCCGACGATGATGGAGTTTCGGCTTGCCGTGAACTGGGTAAGACGGCGGCGGCGCTGTAAGCCTGTGTGTTGATAACGATTACGGCGGCAAAAAATTGTAGGGGACGGTGAAAGGCATCGTCCCGAGTGTGAGATTGCATAAAGTTGCGGGTCGATGGGGGCATCGACCCCTACCGGCAAGTGTTTGCATTTGCAAAAACCGCCGCACCCCACGCAAATGCGTTAATAACAATTTCATATTCGGACGATGTCCTCATCGTCACGAATATGAAATTGCAAAATATCCCCCCCAAAAAAAACGGGCTTGGAGCAATAAATCTTGCTCCAAGCCTGTTTTTACGATAATTCATTAATTTTCTGAACGGCGGACATAATACCGAGCTTTGCGCTTTCATATGTCAATCCGCCCTGCATAAATACAAGATACGGCGGTTTAACGGGTCCGTCCGCCGAAAGCTCTATCGACGCTCCCTGTACAAATGCGCCTGCCGCCATTATTACCTGATCCTGATACCCCGGCATATCCCACGGCTCCGGCGTGACAAAGCTGTCCACGGGTGCACCCTTTTGTATGCCTGCGCAGAACGCTTTCAGCTTCTGCGCCGATTGGAGCTTTACCGATTGTATAATATCGTGACGGACGGCGTCGGGTTCAGGGTCTACCGCATAACCGAGCTTTTTAAAAACGGCGGCGCATAAAACAGCCGTCTTTACAGCTTGCGCCGTTATGTGCGGCGCCAAGAAAAATCCTTGGTACATACTCCGTGCCATACCTATGTTTGCGCCGCATTCCTTGCCTATTCCCACGGAGGTCAGCCTGTATGCGCACAAATCCACATATTCCTTTTTGCCGGCGATGTATCCGCCCGTCAGGGCAAGTCCGCCGCCGGGATTTTTTATAAGCGAACCGGCTATTAAATCTGCGCCGTATTCGGTCGGCTCTTTGTCATCGACAAATTCGCCGTAGCAGTTGTCAACAATGCAGATTGTCTGCGGTGAAATGTTTTTTATAAACGAAATTATCTTCCCGATATATTCCGCACTGTAGGTCGGACGGTCGCCGTAACCCTTTGACCGCTGAATTTCCACAGCCTTTACGCTGTTTTCGGTGAGTATCTTTTTTATGCTGTCAAAATTGGGCAGACCGTTTTCGAGCAAATCCGACTGTATATAATTAATTCCGAAATCCTTTAAAGACCCCCTGCCGCTCTCGCCCGATATACCTATCGCTTCTTCAAGCGTATCGTACGGCTTTCCCGTTGCGGCAAGGAGCGTATCGCCGGGGCGAAGTACCGCCGACAGCGCCGTATATATGGTGTGCGTGCCGTTCACGAAATTGTGGCGCACGAGTGCGTCCTCCGCACCGAAAACCTGCGCATATACCTTGTCGAGCGTGTCACGTCCCAAATCATCGTAGCCGTAGCCCGTTGCCGGGAGAAGATGCGCCTCGGATACACGGTTGTCCGAAAATGCCTTCATTACCTTGAGCTGATTAATTTCAGCCGTTTCCTCTATATGCCGAAACTGCGGCGAAATTTCCGCCTCCGCTTCGCTTATAAGCTTCAATATCTCCTGCGATATTTCGAAATTTTTCGATATATATTCGTCTTTTGTCATAATCTCAATCATTCCTTTCGGGTATAATTATAGCATATCAAGTGTTTTGGGTCAACCTATTGTAAAATAATTCACGGCGTGATATAATATATGAAGTATATAAA
>CAKSPN010000097.1 GCA_934481375.1 uncultured Clostridia bacterium | reverse complement strand
TTTCCGCACCGTCTGCAATCACGATAATATTTCTGTCGCTCATCGTATCAAAATCATTGTCACCATCCTCGACATATGCGATTAAATACTTGTTATTTGCATATCCCGAAGAAAGACTTATAACGGAATTTAAGTCTGCCTTTATCTCCGATGTTTCGCTCCATTCACCGTTCGTACAGGTTTTCTGCATAATTGTGTTTCTTCCCGTTATACCTAAAATATCGTTATTGCTGTTGGTTATCCACGCCGCATTTACGGTATCTCCGTTTGCACATACAGTCGGCAGTGTATCAAGCGCTTCGTTATCCGTCAGAACTTCCGTTTTGTCAAAGCCGTTGCCGTTCCATTTTGATATGCAAATCTCGCCCGTTTTTGCTATGTCCTCAAGCGTCATATCGTCCGAAAGCAATGTTTTTGAATTTTGCCATACAAGATAGCCGTCCTTAAAGCACGGATAAAAATCCGCCGTTCCGTCATCATCAACCGCCGCAGGCTCCGACCATGAGCCGGTATCTTCATCATAAACGGAATACACAAGCATTGTTCTGTCAATATCCGCACGCTGTGCGCTGTCCCACTGCATAACCATAACCTTTGTTCCGTTGAGATTGCAAATCATCGGTTTCGTTTCGGTGTATACGTTTGCCGCAAGCTTTTTCAGTTCCTTGTTCGAGTAATCAATCGCCGCACTTCTCAGCATTGCAGGTCGTTGCGGCTGCCATACGGTCGGATTTTCGGCATATGAGCGTGATTCATTTGGGTATGTTTCGGAAAGGTTTACACTGTTTAGCATATTATTTTTATTTACTTTTTGTATGCTGACTGCATTATCCTTAATCAGTCCTTCACTACTGCCGGTTTCGTAAATGAGGAAATCGCCCTTGGCAAAAGTCTGTTTTGCGACTGTTTTTCCCAAAATCTTGATTTCAAAAGATGCCTCGCCCTCACACCATGACTTCAGATAATCCTTATTAAGAGCTTGTTGTAAATTGAGTGAGCCTTCACCCGATGCTCCAAAAGTTGCGGCTTTGGCAACTCCGATACCTGCGCCGAGCTTTGCTTTAACCTTTGCCGTAATATATGCGTCAAACTCCGGCATAAACTTATTGGGATCTATTTTTATAACATCACCTTCTAAACTTGCACCGATACCTACGCCGACTTCGTAATAACATGGTACAACCCATATAAAGATCTGTCCCTGATAATTGAACATAATCTCTGCCTCAACGCAAAACTGACCCTCGGTAAACTTCAATTCTCCGTCAATAACTTTCATTTCCGCATAGCCGGCAACATCAATCGTCGGGTCTATGCTTCCCTTTCCGCCGCCGAAAATCTTATCGCCAAACAAGCTGAATTTTTTGTCTTTTGTCATTTTATAATCATTTTTGATTTGCTTAAGTGTTCTTTTTTGCTTTTTTGAAGCCTTTTTTATATCTTCTTTATATTTTTTTATATTCTTTTTGTATTCTTTAAAATTAAAATCCTTAAAATATTTTGTTGTTACTTTTCCGTCCTTGTCTTTTTCTCCCTCACTTGCGATATTGGCACCAAATACAATGTTTATTTTATTGTTATCCTCTTTATCATACTCCACTGAAATCGGAATAAATCCGAAATCCCAGCTTATTTCCGTTCCGCCGAATATTGCAACCGAATCGGGTATTGTAAATCCAACCTTTTTTCCGAGTGTAAAGTTAAGTCCGTCAGCCCCGCTGTCGGGAAACAGTTCACCGCTTTTTGTTTTTGATACGTTAAGCTTTGTTTTTAACGCTGTTGAATTTCCGGTATCAGTATCTACTGCCAGTAAGTAAATATCTCCATCGGAGAAAAGATTTCCCGGCTGTACTGCATTTGGCACACCGTTTTTAACCTCCGCCGCTTGAACAGCACCTTGTGTTAAATAAATTTTTACATTGCTGTTACCGCTAAAGTCTACAGTGGGAGTAATACTGATTTCTATATTGCTGTCTTGTTTTATGCTTATAGGTTGTGAAAACAAATCATATGTATTATCTTTGTATGTAATTGAAGCTGACTTAATAACCGGCGCTCCCAAAGATGTACTCTGTGAATATGCAGTGCTGTTATAATGAATAGTAGCATTTTCTAAAGGCGAATTACCTCCTTCTATAGTAATTCTATATTCTTTGATGCTTCCGCTATAATATATATCTTTTAACTTATTACAATTAACAAATGCATTATAGGCAATATTGGTTAAGCTAACAGGAAAAAACACACTTTCCAAATCAGTACAGTTAGCAAATGCACCAAATCCAATATACTCAACGCCATTTAATATATTAACATCTGTAAGACTGTTGCATTCGCTAAAAGCCGCATAGCCAATTTCTTTAATACTACCCGGAATTGTAATGTTTCTAAGTTTGTTGCACCCATAAAACACATGAGAATTAATATTGGTAACTCCATTTTCAATATTTACATTTACAAGATTTTTACAATTTATAAATGCCTGCTGTTCAATACTAATAACATTTCTGGGAATGTCAATATTTCTAAGACCGCATTCCGCAAATGTATTATATTTAATCGTATCAATGCCTTTTGGGATCTTTATAGTTATAAGGCTACTGCAACCGACAAACGCCCCAAAGCCTATATTAGTCACACTGTCAGGTATTCTTATACTTTCAAGGCTATAGCAACTGGAAAATGTATTATTTCCTATACTCATCACGCCATCAGGTATATTTATATTTATGAGCTTATATAAATTCGCAAATGCGCCATCTCCTATACTTGTCACACTGTTCGATATTGATATTTGGGTAAGTTCATCTTGTCCACAAAATGCAAAGTTTCCAATTTTTGTAACTCCACATTTCACACTGACATTCTTAATCGTACTAATATATTGCCATGGAGCTTCACCATATGTATAATCCCACATATCGCCTGTACCGCTTATTGTTAGTGTGCCGCCATCATCAAGCGTCCAATACACATTATCGCCGCATTGTCCGCTTGATGCCGCCGATACGGTAATCGGAAGTGCAGAAAACACACTCAAAAGCATACACAGTGCCAAAAGCAAACTTAGTCCTCTTTTTTTCATTTTCCCTATATTCCCCCTTATTATAAATAAAAAAGTGTGCAGCCGAAGCCGCACACCGAAAAACGCACAGCTTCGATTTTTTTGCTGCTACACATTCATTCCTGTTTATTATTGGATATGACAATCAAAGCTTACGCTTTTACCTAATGTAAATCTCAACAATATTCGGAATGTGCAACATAAACAATATATCATATAAATTTTAATTTGTAAACAGTTTTTGCCAAGCGATTTATGATTATTAATTTTTTATGCCAAACACAAAGGACGATGCAATCATCGTCCCAATCTTATTTTTTTGATTTTGAGCGGAAAATAACCGCCACGAGAAAACCGAACACTATCGCCGCAGAAATTCCGCCTGCGGCGGCTGTGAGTCCGCCCGTAAATATTCCGAGCACACCCTGCTCCGACACCGCTTTATAAACGCCCTTGCAAAGATTATACCCAAATCCCGTAAGCGGTACCGTTGCGCCCGCTCCGGCAAACTTTACAAGCGGTTCGTACACACGTATCAGCTGTAAAAACACTCCTGCAACAACGAACGTAACTAATATCCTTGCAGGCGTAAGCTTTGTTTTATCTATCAAAATCTGACCTATAACACATATCAGTCCGCCTATCACAAACGCCTTTAAATAATCCATAATTCCGTTATCCTTTCATTGCAATCGTAAGTGCGTGCGCAATTCCGGGGATTGTTTCACCCTGCTCGACCGTCATCGGATTCATAAGCGCACCCGTTGCCATAAGGAGTATCCGCTCATATTTTCCCGCACGCAGTTCTTTCATTATATGTCCGCAGAACACACTGCCGCAGCAGCCGCAGCCGCTTCCCCCGGCGTGAACGTCCTGTTTTTCTATATCGAAAATCATTTTTCCGCAATCTTTATGATTTTCACGTATATCGTAGCCTTCTTCAAGCATTAATTCCTCCAGTATATCCGACCCGATAACGCCCAAATCACCCGTCAGAATTAAATCATAATCATTCGGCGAAAAACCCGTATCCTTAAAATGCGCCGTAAGCGTATCTATCGCCGCCGGAGCCATTGCCGCACCCATATTGCTTATATCGCTTATCCCTTTATCGACAATCTTTCCCGTTGTTACGTGAGTTATAACGGGGCCTTGTCCGCTCTTTGAAAGAATTGCACAGCCTGCGCCCGTGACCGTCCACTGTGCGGAAGGTGTGCGCTGTCCGCCGTATTCGAGCGGATTTCTGAACTGTTTTTCCGAACTGCAAAAATGGCTTGACGTAACGCACATTGTATAATCAGCGTATCCGCCGCTTATGAGCATTGCGCCTATGGACATACTCTCTGCCATTGTCGAGCAGGCGCCGTACAGTCCGAGGAACGGGATTTCCATCTCACGCATACCGTAATGTGCACCCACGCACTGATTAAGCAAATCCCCGGCAAGAACGTAATTAATATCGGACGGCGAAAGCTCCGCCTTTTTAAGCGCCGTAAGCGCTGTT
Organism: uncultured Clostridia bacterium; assembly: GCA_934481375.1. Classification (GTDB taxonomy): domain Bacteria; phylum Bacillota; class Clostridia; order UBA1381; family UBA1381; genus UBA4716. The sequence goes on along the minus strand of CAKSPN010000097.1, from coordinate 2,207 downwards.
TCACGCTGGAGCGTACTCTCGGATTTTTCCCATGACGCCTCCCCGAGAGTATCGTCCGTAAGTACAGTGTCAAAGCTTTCGGCAAGCGGTCCCTCACCCTCTTTCACGCCGGCTGTTGACGCCGTTTCGTAAATTACGGGCGGTTTGCCGAATGTAACGGTCTGATTTCCCAATCTTTGATTCATGTTCGTTGTCCTTTCCGTTTTTTTCTTAGTTTTCTTTGTTTTTAAAAAAATATACGAAAAAGCCGTAAAAATTGTTTTTGTTTCGGGACGATGATGGTATCATCCACTACCGGCAAATTGCAGGCATACAAAAAAAACTGTATGAAATCATTTTCATACAGTTCTTTTTATTATCTATTCATCAGATACACCATAGCCGTCAACACACCGGCAAACGCCACCCATACCACATATGGTATCTGCATTAATGCGGCGGCGGTATTTATTTTTTTAAATTTGAAAATCATAACCACTATAAGCGCCAACAGCAATATCAGCCACACAAGCGCAAAAAAATATGCCTGCATATTAAAAAATATAATACTCCAAAAGAAATTTACAACAAGCTGTAAACCGTACACGAACAATCCGCTACGTGCCGTTTCAATATCCTTATCACGATTTACCCACACAAGTGCCGCTCCTATGCCCATAAGCACAAACAATATGCTCCATACTACGGGAAACAGCCATGTCGGCGGCGACCACACGGGTTTATTCACCTCTGAATACATTGCCATTTTACTGTTTGTCAGCACTGCGGACAATCCCCCCACTGCAAGTGCTATCGCAATCGAAATAACATAAGGTTTGATTTTATTCCACACAGTTTTCATTCCTCCCATACTCTGATATATTTATTATTCACCATTACTAATTATATATCCGAATTTTATCAATAATGATAAAAAATTTCACATCAAACACTATGGCAAATACCGCAAATGGAATAAAGGATTGAAAAAAAACGCATTGGACTAATATCCAATGCGTTTTTTGATTTATTTTACTTTATTAAATATAAAGTATCTGCTGTAGTTGGGGTATTTTTCAAGCGTTATACGCATACCGAGCTTCATCAGAAGCTCGCCGCTATAGGTTTTTCCGTCACACTCATAAGTGCCGTTCTCGTCCAGACCGCTAAGCTTTACACGCCATTCTTCGCCGTTTTTCATACTTTCAAGCTGATATACGAACAATACCGCTTTTTCGTCATCGGTATATTCAATTGCTATCTTATTATCCGTAAACGGACTTCCAATTCGGTACATATCGCCGAACTGCACGGTTTTACGTATCTTTTTATATGCTTCTATATCTTTTACGGACTGTTTTGTTTCGTCCTCGCTAAGCTTTACAAGCGCCATTTCAAATCCGAAATTAACGCTCATTGCCACGCCCGAGGACGTATTAAGCTCGTTATTGTATCCGTCATAGCCTATCGGAATTTCTCCCGAGTGCGCCGTCATGGATATTGCGGGATACACCATGGAAAGACCGTTCTGTATTCTCGTTCTGCTTAAATGATACTGATTGTCGCTCGTCCATGTCTGCGGCATATAGTAGAGCATACCGGGGTCAAATCTTCCGCCGCCGCTGCTGCAGCCCTCAAAGAGTACATACGGATATTTCGATGTAAGCGTTTCAAGCACCTCGTATGTTCCGAGCATACTTTCGTGCTGTTTCTGCTGATTTTCCGTTTCTATCATTGCACGGTTATAATCCCATTTTATATAAGAGATTTTTGTTGTATCGAGCATTTTTGATATTGCACTTATAAGGTATTCCCTTACCTCAGGCTTTGACATATCAAGATGCAATTGATGATGCATATGCGTGCTTATTCTCCCGGGTGAGCTTAAACACCAGTCGGGGTGCGCCTTATAAAGCTCCGAGTCGGGAGAGATTATTTCAGGCTCAAACCAAAGTCCGAATTTCAGACCCGTACTTGCTATGCGTTCCGCAAACGGAGCAAGTCCGCCGGGGAATTTTTCTTCGTTTGCAAACCAATCGCCGAGCGGTCTTACACCCGGCTCAACGGTTTTGCCAAACCAGCCGTCATCAAGCACGAACATCTCAAATCCCATTTTTGCCGCCTTTACGGCTTCATTATACGTATTATCCGCACTGCAGTTAAGTCCGTATGCCGACCATGGATTTATGACAAGCGGACGCTCCGCATCACGGTGAACGCCTCGGCAA
>CAKSPN010000096.1 GCA_934481375.1 uncultured Clostridia bacterium | reverse complement strand
ATGTATAACCGATAAGCGCCTCAAAACCCGTTGCGTGGCGGTAATCTATAAGCGACGCATTCTTTGCCGCAGTGGGGGATTTGGCGTTTCTGCCACGTTTAAAGACCGCCTCCTCCTCTGCGGTAAGCATACTCATCATAGCGTGAATACTGTTCGACTGTGCGTGCGCTTTTACGTATTTAACAGTCTGCATATGCAGCTTGTGCGCCGGCATATCGGGATTTTCTTCGATTACACGGCTCCTGACATACACCTCATAAACGGCGTCGCCTATATACGCAAGCACAAGCGGCGAATACTGATTTGGCTGTTTATCGGTACAAATCATTGTATAAAACTCCATTGTACGCCGTTGGGCGTATCTTTAAGGACTATGTTCATTTCCTTAAGCTTATCTCTTATGGCGTCCGCCTCTGACCAGTTTTTCTCGGCTCTTGCCTTATTTCTCGCCTCGATAAGCTTTTCAACTTCTTCATCTATTGATTTTTTGCTTTCGCTGTTGAACAAGCCGAGGACACTGCCCAGTTCGTGTATCATATCTATAGCCTTGCGGATAACGGATTTCGGCAGGTCCGCCGTTATTTCCGTGTTTGCGATATAAACTATATCGAATATTGCGGCGATTGCGTCAGCTGTGTTAAGGTCATCGTCCATGGCGTCAATGAATTTTGTGCGGCATTGGTCGATTTTTTCGGAAATTGCGGCGCATTTTTCACACATATCCTTGTCTTGGCTGTTCTTTTCGAGAAATTCGAGATTTTCAAGACAGGTATAAACTCTCTCAACAGCGGATTTTGCCTGCTCCATAAGCGTATCGGCAAAATTTATCGGATTTCTGTAATGAGCGCTCAGCATAAAAAATCTGATAACCTCGCTGTCGTACTTCTTGCGTATATCACGCACCGTAAAGAAGTTTCCGAGTGATTTGCTCATTTTCTGATTGTTTATATTAATATATCCGTTGTGCATCCAGTAGTGCGCAAACGGCTTGCCGTTTGCACATTCGCTCTGCGCTATCTCGTTTTCGTGATGCGGGAAAATTAAGTCCTGACCGCCCGAATGAATGTCTATCGTTTCGCCGAGGTATTTGTTTACCATTGCCGAACATTCTATGTGCCATCCCGGACGTCCCATACCCCAGGGACTTTCCCATGCCGGCTCGCCGGGTTTCTGCGCTTTCCAGACAACAAAATCCATCGGGTCTTTTTTATGCTCGTTTACGTCTATTCTTGCACCTGCTTCGAGTGCGTCCAAAGGCTGATGCGAAAGCTTGCCGTATTCTTTGAATTTTTTTGCAGAGAAATAAACGTTTCCGTCAACCTCGTATGCGTATCCGTTGTCAACAAGCTTTTTTACAACGTCGATTATGGCGTCTATGTTCTCCGTAGCCTTGGGGTGAACGCTCGCCTTGTGTATGCCGAGTGATTGTGCGTCCTCAAAATATTCTTTTATAAATCTTTCGCCGAGTTCCTTTACGGTTATGCCTTCTTCGTTTGCACGCTTAATCATCTTATCGTCAATATCGGTAAAATTCTGAACGAATTTTACCTTATAGCCGATATATTCAAGATAACGTCGCATTGTATCAAATATGATAAACGGTCTTGCGTTTCCTATATGGAAATAATCATAAACGGTAGGACCGCAGGAATACATTTTCACTTCATTTTTATCTATAGGAACAAATTCCTCTTTTTTGCGTGTCAGTGTATTATATATTTTCATTTTCAGTCTTTCCTTTTTTCAGTTCTTCAATTTCCTTTTCAAGCTTTGCCACGTGAACGCTTAAAGTACAAAGCTGTTCGGTAAGCGGGTCGGGGATACGTATCTGATCAAGATCACATTTTACAACCTCGCCCTTTTTGCGCACGACCCTTGCCGGAATACCGACCGCAGTACAATCCTCCGGCACCTCCGAAAGAACAACCGCTCCGGCGGCTATTTTGGAATTATCGCCGACCTTGAACGGCCCGAGGATTTTTGCGCCGCTGCCTATCATAACGTTGTTTCCGATAGTGGGGTGGCGCTTGCCTTTTTCCTTGCCCGTACCTCCGAGCGTAACTCCCTGATATATTGTACAATCATCGCCTATAACAGTGGTTTCGCCTATAACCACGCCCATGCCGTGGTCTATCATAAGTCCGCGCCCGATTGTTGCGCCGGGGTGTATTTCTATTCCCGTAAACCACCGTCCCAGCTGTGAAAGCAGACGGGCGATAAACTTCATCTTTAATTTGTAGAAAAAGTGTGCGGCACGATACCACAATAAAGCGTGAAAGCCGGAATAAAGCAAGAACACCTCAAAACCGTTTCTTGCCGCCGGGTCACGCTCAAGTATAGATTTTATATCATACCTGATGTTTTTAAACATCACTATGCATACCTCCCCCATAATAAGACATATTCTATTATACAGCAAAACACTTCAAATATCAACCGTTATTTTGAAATATATGAAAAAAAATAGTGTCTGCGGACACAATTATTAAACTTTCGTGTGCAAAAAGATGACATGTCGTTTAAATGTTCGACACCGTTCGCCGAAAATATCGAAAAAATAAGGATAAAAAGCCAAAACACGTCGTTTTTTGCGGACGATTTATCTGGACTTTCGGGCGGTGGGGGAGTATAATTATCTCTGTTACGAACATAATTGGAGGAAAGAAAAATGGAGAGTGAAATTTTGTACGGTAAAGTACATATGGGCGAATATTCCGATACAATTCTGGAGTATCATATGATAACGGAGGAGATTGCGGAGGAATATTCGCCGCTCAAAAGCTACGGCGTGAGGGTAAGCAAAATCACACGCTGTGCAGGCGGAAAAAATGTTGAAATGCGTCAGATAAACGGAATATTTTACCGCCGTGACGATGCGGAGGAGTTTTTGAGCTGTATAATGCGCAACGCCGTAACTCCCGTGTCATTGCAGGACGTAACGGAGGATTACATTGTCGAGGCACTGGAAAGGGTAATAGAAGAAAAGCGTGCAGCCGTATAAGTGACTTTAGCAAAATGCACAGACCGCAAAAAGCGTAAAAAAACGCTTTATGCTATGAACAAACTTAACCACTCGGGCGCCGAAACAAGCGATACATCACTCGTCGTAAATTAAAATTCACGACTTACTCGTTACGCTGTTTCTCCTTTTTCCCAAAAACCTTTGGTTTTCGGGATCCCCTTTTGGTACGCCGTCGGGCTCAGTTTGTCCATTCTGCACTATTTTTCTAAAGTCACTGAAAAGCTGCAGCAAAATGCACCGACCGCTATTTCTTTAGCGCAGACCGTAAAAAACAAATAACAGTCCGCACCGTTGCGGACTGTTATTTGTTTTTTTAGTTATTTCAGCATTGAAATTGCTTCGGTGATTGTTTTTTCGTAAGCTTCACGTCCGTATTTATCGACTTCGGCTTTGTTTCTCTCGCCGTGCGTCAGACAGCCGGCTCCGCCGATACAGCCGCCGACGCATGCCATACCCTCGATAAAGTTTACATCAAGCAGATTTTTGCTCTTTTTCAAAAGCGCCATTCTGCAAGCCTCAATTCCGTCACAGGAGATGGGCTTTAATTCAAAGTCCTCGATGCCCTGCTCCTTAAGTCCCTCCGCAACAGCGTCGGCAAGTCCGCCGCAGCGTGCGAAAATTCTTCCAAAGTATGAGGCGTTGTCGAGAATATCCTCGTCAAGCGCCGTTATGTCAATATCCTTGCTGTCAAACAGCGCCTGGAGTTCCTCAAACGTTATTGCCGAGTCGACATACGGCTTGACGGCGTCTTTTTGAACCTCCATTTTCTTTGCGGTACACGGACCTATAAACACTATCTTGACTTTTTCTTCACGCTCTTTTATATATTTTGCGATTGTCGCCATAGGTGACAGGTTGTGCGATATGTGTTCCGAAAGCGCAGGGAAAGCCTTATTCACGTAATCAACAAATGCCGGACAGCAGGAGCTTGTCAAAAATCCCTTTTCCGCAAGCTCGGCAGACTCCGCATATGCAACCATATCCGCACCGAGCGCCGCCTCGACCACCGTATAAAATCCCAGTTCTTTAAGTCCCTTTATAACCTGACCGAGTTTTGCGTATTTGAACTGGCTCGAAATAGACGGCGCAACAAGCGCATAAACCTTGTATTCCGAATTGTTTTTGCTCTTTTTTATTGCGTCGATAACGTCCAGTATATACGATTTATCCGTAATGGCGCCGAACGGGCACTGATATACGCAGGCACCGCAGGAAATACATTTATCATTATCAATCTTTGCTGCTTTGTTCTCGTTCATTGATATTGCTTTTATCTTGCAGGCGTTAATGCACGGGCGTTTTCTGTTTGCGATTGCCGCAAACGGACAGACTTTTGCGCAAGCACCGCAGTCTACACATTTAGACTTATCAATATGTGCCACATGATCCTGATCAAAAGTAATAGCACCCCTTTTGCACACGTCCTCGCAGCGGTGCGCAAGACAGCCGCGGCACGAGTTTGTTACCTCATATCCGCCCATCGGACATTCGTCGCAGGCGGTTTCTATAACCTCGATAACGTTGGGATTATCCTTATCGCCGCCCATTGCCAGCTTAACACGGTCGGCAAGTATGGCACGCTCCTTGTACACACAGCAGCGCATTGTCGGAGTATTGCCGGGGATAATTTTCTTGGGAATGTCGAACGCATTGTCCCAAAGCGTATCCGTCCACGCTTCACGTGCCACCTCACGCAGTACTTTGTATTTTAAATACTGAACCTTTGTGTCAAATTTTCTCATTAAAAAATACCCCTTCCTTTTAAAAATAGCTTACCTTTATTCGTTTCCCCATTTGTCGGAGGCATTTTGAAAGTTCCTCGACAAGGTTCATTTTTATATTAAAGTTAATCGGCAGTTCGGGATTTTGATGCGCAGGGTTTACCGCCCGTCCGACATAGAAATTTATATCGGTAGCCTCCTCGAAAAGAAGTCTGCATATAAGCGAAGCGCCGTCATGCTTATATCCCCAATGCGAATAGCTTTCGTTTGTGCTTAAATAGTCTTTTGCGTATTCCAACACCTTGTTTATTGTTATAACGCCCTCCGTAACCAGATCCACGCCCTCGATTTCCGCTGTGGGAGGTATATCGGAGCTTTCAAAGTTAAGGCTCGGCTTTAACGGCTTTTTAAGATATTTCGCCGCAATTGTGGAGGTTGTTCCGCCGCAGACGATATGCTTTCCCTCTTTCGAGAAGAACAGCGACATCATACGGTCGCAGTCGTCTCTGTTTGACGGCGGCCCGAACAGCAGATTTACGGGAGAGCGTCTGCGTATGCGTACAACGCACGCAGTGGCGTCATCGCCGGGTTTTTCGCCGTACAGCTTAAAGCACTCGTCAACAAGGATTGTCGCAAGCGTTTTTGCCGTAAACCCTCCGCAGGTGAGCGGCTCGAGAAAATCAATAATATCCTCACGTTTCCAGCCGAAATTATAGGCAATGCCTATTCCGGCATGCGGACAGCCGTCGCTCATTGCTATAAACGTATCGTCCTCCTGAAGGTCTATTACCGACTTGTACACCTTTTTGCCGTCAATGTTCATCTCCGATTTGGGATAATCATAGTTCTGATTATTTCGGAAAAGAATTATCTGCGGATTATCGTACTGTATAAGCTCGGCGGTTTCATTGTCTATCAGGTGGATAATCGTGAACGTTGAATACGCAACACCTCTGACGGAACAGATAGGGAGCGTTGCCGCAATGGTCGAAACACATTCCTCAAGCGACAATCCTTCCGCCATCATAGTCGATATTATTTTTGATGTGAGTGTGGACAGGATACTGGCTTTTACTCCGCTGCCGAGTCCGTCGGCAAGCACAATAACCGTTGAGTTTTCGTCCTGCTCGACAACGTCCACATGGTCGCCGCAAAGCTGTTCTCCGTAATGGTTTATGCTCTTGTATCCTATATCTGCACATAAGTTATTCATCTGCTATGGTCTCCTTCAGCTTGGTAAGTGCGATTTTCGTTTCGGCAGCCGTTTCGCCCAAAAGCGATGCGATTTCCTGTACAATACGCATCTGGCGGTCAACCACCTTGTCCGTTATTTCTATAGTCTGCTTGCTTATGTTCTCTTTCTGCTCACGGACGGTTTCTTCGTCCGTTATGTCACGCATTATGCACACAAGAAGCTTGTAATCTTTATCGTGAATGATTGTCTGTTCCACATATCTTTCATATTCCGCAAGGTAAACACGCTTATTGCGCAAATCCCTGCCGCTTTGAAGAACATTTAAAAACAGCTTGGGGTCAAGCACACGGATTACCTGGTCGCCTAAAATATCCTTTGCACTGCGCAAATTCATAATCTTTAGTGCCGCTCTGTTAATCTGCTGTACCTCAAGCGCCTCGTTAAGCACAAACAGACCGTTCGGCGTGTTCTTTACAATCGTATCGGAGAATGACTCCGCCTTGTCTTTGAGATACGGCAGGCACATAGATATTTCCGCCTTGCCCTGATATATCGCCACAGCCTTTTCGCGGCAGGTATCGTATCCGCACGAGCCGCAGTTGAGTTCATCGGACGGCTTTGTTTTGCCCATCTGACGGAGAATTTCCTCAATCTCCGCATCGGTCGGCGGTTGGAGTTTTCTTTCTATAACCTCAAAGCTTTTGTGCATTTCAAGGCTGTCCGGCTGTACAACGTCAAAATCATTCTTGCCGGCAAAGTTTGCAACAGCCATATAATCCTGTATTGGGGCACGGTGGAATTTTTCCATTATAGGCCCGCCGACACAACTGCCGATACAGGCGGACATTTCGATAAAGCATTTATGTATCTTGCCCTGTTCGATGTC
>CAKSPN010000095.1 GCA_934481375.1 uncultured Clostridia bacterium | reverse complement strand
ATTATAGACAACGCAATGGATATGATCCACTGACCGCCGATATTAAAAACGGCATAAAAGCCGCATTTGGCTTTTATGCCTTTTTGTTTAATAAATGTACTTTATTTCATAACCGTTATCTGTTTCCTGTATAAGCATCGTATATGTTTTATTACGCCTTAAGCCGAAGTCCCCGACCGGTACGGTGATTTCCTTAACATTGTCCGACGGATAGCGCTTATCGTCAAGGAAACGGTTGCTTGCTATTTTTATTGTTGCGGTATCGCCTATGATTTGCCGTACATCAGCGTTCGCTCTCGCATAACCCAGATTTTCAATCAGCGTTAAATACTGACGTCCGCCTTTGCCATCGCATATTTCATATGTATATTTTGCTTCGCCGCCCCATTGCGCATCTATCCCCGTCACAATTCTCAGCGGTACATTCAGTGCTTTTCCGATTATTTTTGCCGCATCTTTTCTTAATACGGGTGCGCTCGGGTCAAATTCAATATCGCTTGTCAGGGATAAAACTTTTGCATAATCAACAAATCCCTGCGGATACTCTCCCATATTTTCCGCAAGACTCGTATATCCAAGCAGTGCCACGGTCATTTTCAGAAGCTGGCTGTATGTAACGTTTTCCTCGGGGTGGAGAGTTTCGTCCCCGTATCCGTTTATAATGCCGAGATTTACGGCATAGTACCAGTACCCGTATGCCCAGTGCTTTGTATCTATATCCGTATATTCAAATGCATTTACGGGCGCTTGCAGCTCTGCGGGCGTCTTGCCCTCGGCAAGCGTTTTTGCCATATTTTCCGCCATTACGTTTCTGCTGTATAAATACACAAGTATTTTTACCGCTTCGGAACGTGTCAGGTTTCCGTCCGGCAAAAACATTCCGTCATCATAACCGCTCATAATTCCCAGCGCCGATAAAATTCTCGTGTCATCCGTGTCCTCGTAATCCGAATACGCAAACGCACTTGATGTAAAAAGCATACCCGCCGCAATTATAACGGACAATAGTTTTTTTAATTTCATAGCTGTCCCTCCATACGTTTTAATAAAATATTTGAAGCATATATGAGCTTGCTCCGTTTACAATATAACACATTTCCCGAAATAAAACCATTAAATTGTCGAGTTTGGTATGTTTTTTGACGTATTTTGCATTATTTTAACATTTTTATATCAGCTGATACTCCTTAAATAATTTTGAAACGTCTCTTTGGTATAAGACATTCTTGCACGGCTTACGGGCAATTCTTCGCCGTTTATCAGCTTACATGAATTCTTTCCAAGCTCGCTTATGACCCGACAATTAACCAAATAACGGCTATGTATTCTTGCAAAATAATATTTTGCAAGCTGCAGCTCTATATTATCCATTTTGTTTCTATAGCTTTTTGAAGCCGATTTATCCTTATAAATAAATTTAATATAATGGTCATCTGTTTTAAAATAGGATACTTCTTTCAAATTTATTTCTATAACCTTATTGTTTTCAATATTTATTGCAACCTCTGTATTTTCGGACAAATCAGCGTCAAGTTTTTCAAACAGCTTGTCCGTTACCGTTTCGAGCATCGCAATTTGCGACTTCGGAACAAACCAGAACGGCTTATATTCATATGAAGAAAACACTAATGCTTCTTCGTTTGAAACAAATATTACAGGCATATTATTTCTGATTTTTAAAAGCCTTTCAGCTGTTTCAAACCCATTGGTTCCCTGCATGGAAACGTCCAAAAACACAGCGTCAAATATTTGCTTACCGCACATTTCTATAAGCATATCGCCCCGATTGCAGGTAAATATGTCACATTCCTTATTATGCTTTTTGGAAATTTTATTAAGATATGATGAAATAGTATCAATGTATATCTTTTCATCATCACAAATTGCTATTTTCATAAATAATCCCTCCGTATATATGATGATAGTTGCCGTAAACATTATATCTTAAAATATACCTATCTATTAATGTATTAGGTTTATTATACCACAATTTTCCCAATAAGTAAATACTTCCGCAAAGCAAAATATCTGACGGCAATGCCGTCCGATATTTAAAACGAAACCAATAAAAAAATCGAGGATTTCTCCTCGATTTTTTTATTGTCCTTAAATTATTCGGCTGTCTTTTCCGAATTGTACTTTTCAGCCAATGCGTCGATTTCGCCGTTATCTTTCATTTCTTTAAGAACTGCGTTTATCTTATCAAGAAGGTCTTTATTTCCCTTCTTGACAGCGATTGCGTATTCTTCGCTTTCAAATGCAGACGGGTCCTCAACAACCTTTAAGCCGTTCTTTTCGGCAAGTGCCTTACCTGTTGCCGAGTCGATAACAACTGCGTCAAGCTTACCGTTCTTAACGTCCTGAACAATGTCGATACCTCTGTTTGCTCTTGTAATCTTGCTTTCGTCGATTGCAAGGTCTTCTGTTACGATGCTGTCGCCCGTGTAACCGAGAACAACGCCTACAGTCTTATTGTTCTTAAGATCCTGCGCTGTCTTTATATCCGTATTGTCTGCTGCTGTAACGATTACCTGTGAAGCTACGAAATATGTGTCCGAGAAATCAACGTTCTGCTTTCTCTCGTCTGTAGCTGTCATACCTGCAACTACCATATCTACCTTGCCCGAGCTTACTGCGGCTATAAGACCTTCAAATTCCATATCTTCAATCTTAAGCTCTTTGCCCATGCTCTCTGCAATCTTCTTTGCAATTGCAACGTCGATACCGTCAAACTCGCCTACAAGACCGTTCGATGTTGTGTACTCAAACGGCTGGAATGCAGCGTTTGTACCCATTATAAGCTTTTCCGATGTTGTTGCTGCGCTGCCCTCTTCTTTCTTTGTGCCGCAGCCTGCAAGCGCCGCCATTGACATAACTGCCGCTACCGTAATTGCGACTGCCTTTAAAATACTCTTTTTCATATTAAGTTCCTCCTAAAAAATAATTTATTTTAACACTTTGCTTAAAAATGCTTGTGTTCTCGGATTTTTCGGATTATCGAATACCTCCTCGGGAGTTCCCTCCTCGCATACGTATCCCTCGTCCATAAACAATACTCTTGACGCAACCTCACGGGCAAAACCCATTTCGTGAGTTACGACAACCATCGTCATACCTGCGTCCGCAAGGTCTTTCATTACCGCCAAAACCTCGCCGACCATTTCGGGGTCGAGCGCCGATGTCGGCTCGTCAAACAGCATTATGTCGGGCTTCATTGCCAATGCTCTTGCTATCGCAATACGCTGCTGCTGTCCGCCGGAAAGCTGTGCCGGATAAGACTCCGCCTTATCCTCAAGTCCCACTTTTTTAAGCAGTTCTTTCGCAAGCTCCTCAGCCTCCGCCTGCTTCATTTTTTTGACTTTCATCGGAGCAAGTGTGATATTTTCCAAAATGGTAAGGTGAGGAAACAGATTAAACTGCTGAAACACCATTCCCATTTTTTCTCTTATATGCGTTATATCAACCTTTTTGTCGGTTATGCTTTCTCCCTCGATAAGTATTTCGCCCTCTGTGGGAGTTTCAAGCATATTAAGACAGCGCAGAAACGTTGACTTTCCCGAGCCTGACGGTCCGATTACCGCCACTTTTTCGCCCTTTTTAATATGCTGGTCTATTCCTTTTAAAACCTCAAGGTCGCCGAAACTTTTCTTTAATCCCGTTACTTTAATCATACGGCATACCTCCTATCTTTTATCGGACTTCCGCATAGAAGCCTCAACACGGTTTAAAAGCGTACTCAAAATCTTTATAACCACATAATATATGACAGCCGCCGAAAGCAGAGGCCACAAATAGTCGTATGTCTGACTCTGCACCTTTTTCGCCGCTCCGACGAGGTCTATGTTGGCAACCATACCCATAACCGCCGTTTCCTTTATAAGCACGATAAACTCGTTGCCCATTGCGGGAAGAATATTTTTGATTGCCTGCGGCATAATTATGTACCGCATAGTCTGGCGGTGGTTCATTCCGAGCGATAATCCCGCCTCGGTCTGACCTGCGCTTATCGACAATATGCCGCCACGCACTATCTCTGCCATATATGCGCCGCTGTTTATTCCGAATGCGATAACTCCGACTATCCATCTCGGAATTGCCACAGACGCAAAGATTACGAAATATATTATCAAAAGCTGAACCATTGTAGGCGTTCCGCGGATAATGTCAATATAAATTCCCGAAAGCAATCTCGGCAGTTTATGCTTTGAAAGCCGTCCGAATGCCATCACAATACCGATTATCAATCCCAGAATAACGCTGAACAGCGATATTAATAGCGTATATCCCAAGCCGCTTACAAACCAATGCCATCTGCCTGCCACAACAAACGTGGAATTTAAGCCCTGGAGCATTTTTGCTATTCCCTCCGGCATTTCCCCATCTCCTTTGTTTTATAAATACTCATCTATTATAACACAAAAATTATATTTTTCAAGTCTTTTCAGAATATTTATGCAGATTTTTTCATATGTTATGTATAAATATTAGTTTTTTGAATGTTTTTTAATAAACAGTTGATTTTTTAAACGTAACGTGTTAGAATTGTATTATACTTCTTGGGCGTTTCAAAAATTCAAATGAACGGAGAGTTATAATGATAGATTTATGCGGATTTATATCCGAGATTGAACATACGGCAAAGAAGCAAATGTCCGATGCATTGTCGGTCGGCGATGCGTCAAAAATTCTTTTTACACTCGATAAACTTCCGAAATCATACTCAGCACGGGCAAAGTACATAAAGCTTTTACAAAGTGCATCGGCAAAAGAGCCGTCTCAAGCGGCACGCACGGCGTCGGCGCTGGATATTCTGGCTTCTCATTCCGATTACGTTCCGGATAATATTTCAAAATACACAACGGATAAATTTTTCAGCTCACTTCCCTGGCTCAAAGAACCCGACAAAGCATCTATGCTGCTTTGTTCCGTTTTTTCCCTGATGTATCGGACAAGCGGATTTACATATGATGAATACGAAAAATTTATAAATACCATGCACAGTTTCACCGACGGCGATACCGGTCTTATAAGGAGCGGTTTTATCGATTACAGACGTACCGAGCCGATGCTATATATGAAAGGCTTTTTTTATTACCTTGTAATCCTCGAATATACTCATTCGCCCATTCGTTATCCGTCACGCACAATAGATACATGCATACAGTTCTATGACAGGGGGCATCTCCCGGAGCCTTGCGCGGATAAATTGCTTGAATGTCTTTCATGGGTGTATTGTACTTCAAGGGCAATGCGCCAGACGGGTTACCGCTACGCCGACTGCAAGAAAAGATTACTGGAATTTGAAGAAAAATTCTGCAAATTCCTGACGGAATTTGATTTAAGCAAAGCGGACATACATATGCTTCTTATAATTATGTGTACAGTAGCCGAAATGCAGTCTGCACTGCCGGGAACGATAAAAACTCCGTATCCGCTCAAAAACGTATTGAATGAAATCACTTTTATATAACAGGAGCAGCCAAAGATGAAATACGACTTATTTGTTTTTGCGGGGCAATCGAATATGATGGTATGAATAAAACAACCGCATTTCCGCCCGGGTTGTGCCTTGGCGGAAATGCGGTTGTTTTTATACTCTGCTTAAATATTCCCTTCCCTCTTTTACTTTGTCATTATATGCTGTTGATATTTCTGTAAGCTCCTTTTCGTACTTCTCATCAACACCCGTAAGTCCCGCTTCGCTGTAAAAATCAAGTATTACATCACGGTCGCTTTCGGGGAATTTTTCATGCGGTGCGGTGGAGTCGAACACGCAAAGCGACAGCTCCCGTATAACTATCATATCAAGGCTTTTCGGGTCAAAACTGCAGTAATACGTTTCCGTATCAAAGCCTTTTTGCCTTGCTTCCGCACCGAGCCGCTTTAAAAATGTCGATTTTCCCGTTCCGGGACGTCCCTTTATAAAATACCTCGTTTCAATGTCCTCCGTAAGCTCGTCAATGAAATTTACCGAGCCGTCGGGAGTCGACGCTCCGAAAAATCTGTTTTTGTTTATCGGCTCTTTATCTCTGCGGCTGTTGCCGAGTATCTTTGTTATAACATTTCCGCTGTATTGATTGAGCAGGCTTACATTCATATTGCTTATATATATTTTTTCCCAGTCGTCATGTATTTTTTTAGCCTCCGCATATGCTTCGTAAAGACCCTTGTATTCCTCCGTAATTATCGGCGGCACACCTGCTCCCTCGCAGAACAGTCCCGTATTTTTATCCGTCCATATACAGCCGCACGCCGAATTTACATCGGCAGGATTTAAAATAAGTTCATCGGCATTGTACTCGTATGCCGCTTTCTTTATTATATCGGAAGACTTGCAGCCGTGTCCCGAAAGCGTATATACAAGGCTCAATTGCTTTTTTGCTTCGTCAAAAAAGCTGACATATCCCTCTGCCGTGTTGGCTGATAAAAAATATTTTTTCATATAAAAGACACCCTTTCTGTATTTTCATATTAATATTATGATATAGAAAAGATGTCCTATTCCTTTTTATTATTTAATAAATTTTAAAAAACCTCTTGCAATTTAAAGAAAAATGTTATATAATGCTAACATAATAATAAATATGCCAACGGGGGCATAAAACACTACGGTGTTTTATGCCCTTTTTTGTTTTTGAAAATTCAGAAAGGATAATAATTATGGTTGTTTCAAAATCACTCTCCGAATACTTAAACACGATATATGTGCTGTCATTGCACAATAATTCCGTACGTACAACCGACATTTCAAAAAAGCTCGGAATATCGAAGCCGAGCGTAAACCGTGCGGTAAATTCCTTAAAACAGGCAGGACTTGTTTCGCACAGACCTTATGAGGACATTACC
>CAKSPN010000094.1 GCA_934481375.1 uncultured Clostridia bacterium | reverse complement strand
AAATATTGCCGAGCACGTTTCTATACATGACGGAAAAACGGTTGCCATATTCAACCTTGAAATGCCCCGTGAGCAGATAGTAAACAGAATTTTATGCTCACAGGCAATGGTAAATTCGGTTAAAATGCGTACGGGCGATATGGACGGCGACGATTGGGAAAGAATAGGCGACGTCGTTAATAAGGTGGCGCTTGCACCGCTTTATATAGACGATACCGCAACCGTTACCGTTTCGCAGATACGTGCAAAGTGCAGACGGCTTAAGCAGAGCAAGGATTTGGCCTTGGTAGTAATAGACTATCTTCAGCTTATGCAGTCGGGCAAGCGTATAGAGAGCCGTCAGCAGGAAATTTCCGAAATATCACGTTCATTGAAAATCCTCTCAAAAGAACTTGATGTTCCCGTTATAGCGCTGTCACAGCTTTCCCGTGCGAGCGAGAGCAGAAGCGACAAGCGACCTATGCTGTCCGATTTGAGAGAATCGGGTGCAATCGAGCAGGATGCGGATATGGTAATGTTTTTGTACCGTGACGACTATTATAATAAAGAGACCGAGGAAAAAAATCTTGCGGAATGTATAATAGCGAAGCACAGAAGCGGCGAAACGGGTATGTTTAAGCTTGGCTGGAGAGGCGAGTTTACGAAATTTCAGAATATTGAATATAAGATAAAAGAGCAATGATAGATAAGGTTTATAAGACTATAAAAGAATATGAGCTTATAGATAAAGGCGATAAAATACTGATAGGTCTGTCGGGCGGTGCGGATTCCGTCTGCCTGACGCATATTTTGTATACCCTTTGCGACACTCTTAAGATAACGCTTAATACGGCGCATCTTAATCATAACATACGAGGCGCAGAGGCGGACAGCGACGCATTGTTTGCACAGCATTTTTCCGAAACGCTCAATATTCCTTTTGCATTGCGAAGTGAGAGGGTGAGCGAGTACGCTCAAAAAAACGGTATGTCGGAGGAGCTTGCGGGCAGAGAACTCAGATATGCCTTTTTTAATGAATATCTGAAAGAACACGGATTTAACAAAATTGCGACTGCGCATAACAGGAACGATAATGCCGAGACAATCCTTATGAATTTTGTGAGGGGCAGCGGCATAAAAGGCTTGTGCGGTATTCCGCACAGGAGAGGAAATATAATCCGCCCGATACTCGATATTGAGCGGAGCGAAATAGAAGAATACTGCGCAAAAAACGGTCTGTCATACGTGATGGACAGCACAAATAATCAAAAAGTGTACACCAGAAACAAGATACGGCTTGAGCTTATCCCCGAGATTGAAAAATTGCTTAATCCCAATTTTGTAACTACCGTAACGGAAAATGCAAGACTTATAAAATCCGATGCGGAGTTTATCGAAAATGTTGCAATAACGGCGTATCGTGACAATGTGTATGACAACAGAGTTGATATTAAATACCTTTTGTCACAGCCGTTTTCGGTGTCGAGCCGCATTGTACTTGAAATGGTGCGTGCGGCGGCGGGCAGTATAAGCAATTTCCCGTCAAGCTTTGTTTATGAAATAACCGAACTTATAAAAAAAGGGAAGAGCGGTGCGTTTGTTGAACTTCCGGGCGATATAGGCGCATATGTGGAATACGGAAAGCTGTATATAGGAAAGAGCAATTTAACGGGCGATTTTGAATATATTCTTCCCGTGAACGGCGAAGTGTATATTAAGGAACTGGGTAAAACCGTAAAAACCGAATATGTCACCGAAAAAAACGGCGGAGGATTTTATTTTGCGGCGGATAAAGATGACACAATTAAGCTTAGGAACAGGCGTGACGGCGATGTATTTTTCCCGACAGGTATGGACGGCAGAAAAAAAGTGAAAGATTTATTTATAGATATGAAGCTCACCCGTGCAGAGCGAAGCCGTGCGCCGATAGTGACAATAAATGATGAAATTGCAGGTGTGATTAAAAAAAGATACGATAAACGCTTTGTTTTTGACGGAAAAGGAATAAAAATCACTTTTATATAGATTTTATTCTTGAAATAAGGGCAAGAATATGTTAGAATAATTCTGATATGCAAAAGGAGGTAATGTTTTGCAGAGAGGTTTAAGAAATTTAGGACTGTGGGCGGCATTTCTGATAGGAATATATATCATATATTCGATTGTGGTCGGAAGTATGACGCACACGGATAAAATGGTATATTCAGACCTTGTCCGTGCCATAAAGCAGGAAAACGTGACCAATATGGTTATCAGCGGAAATACCGTAACGGCAACCGTAAAGGATGCAAAGGGCAAGGATACGGTGCAGAAGATTGAGATACCGTCTTTGGAGATACTGCAAAATGATGTCGGTACAATGATAAACGACCAGATGGACGCAGGAACTCTGAAGCAGGAGGCGTATCAGTCGAAAATATCGTGGGTTGCGGTGAGCAACATCTTACTTATTGCGGTTTTTATATTTGTGTTTATTTTCGGCTTTGTGCGCAGAGGCGGTACGGCTACGGGCGGCGGCTTTACAAAGAGCAAGGCTGTTATGAGCAGTACGCATAAGGTGAAATTCAGCGATGTTGCCGGTGCTGTTGAGGAAAAGGCGGAATTGCAGGAGATAGTTGAATTTCTCAAAAATCCGTCAAAATTCATTGCGTTGGGCGCACGTATACCGAAAGGTGTTTTGCTTGTAGGCTCGCCCGGTACGGGTAAGACTTTGCTTGCAAAGGCTGTTGCGGGCGAAGCGGGAGTACCGTTTTTCTCAATAAGCGGATCGGACTTTGTAGAACTGTATGTGGGCGTGGGTGCATCACGTGTGCGTGATTTGTTCGATCAGGCAAAGAAAAACAAGCCTTGTATAGTGTTTATAGATGAAATTGACGCTGTGGGAAGAAAAAGAGGCGCAGGTATGGGCGGCGGTCACGATGAGCGTGAGCAGACGCTGAACCAGCTGCTTGTTGAAATGGACGGTTTCGGCGAGAATGACGGCGTTATAATGATTGCCGCAACGAACCGACCCGATATTCTCGACCCGGCGCTGTTAAGACCGGGACGATTTGACCGACAGGTTGTTGTCGATTTGCCGGACGTAAAGGGCAGAGAGGCAGTGCTTAAAGTACATTCGGCAAAGAAACCGCTTGAGCCTGACGTCGACCTTGAAAAAATTGCAAAGGAAACATCGGGATATTCGGGTGCTGATTTGGAAAACCTTATGAACGAGGCGGCAATTTATGCGGCACGCAGAAATCATAAGAAGATAACCAACCGTGATATTGAGGACGCAAACCTTAAAGTAATGATGGGTTCCGAGAAAAAATCAAGAGTTCTTACCGATAAGGAAAAAAAGCTTACCGCATATCATGAGGCAGGTCACGCAGTGGTGGCACGTATAGTCGACAATGCCTCAGAGGTGCATAAAATCTCTATTGTGCCGAGAGGAAGGGCCGGCGGATTTACAATGTATGTTCCCGATGAGGACAAAATGTATATCTCACGCAACGAAATGCTTAATCAGATAATGGTAATGCTCGGCGGACGTGTGGCGGAAAAGCTTACAATGGACGATATAAGCACGGGCGCATCAAACGATATAGAGCGTGCGACATCGCTTGCACGGCAGATGGTTAAAAAGTACGGTATGAGCGACGTTATAGGTCCTGTTTCGTATGACGAGGGCGGAGAGGTATTTATCGGACGTGATTTCGGACATTCAAAGAATTATTCCGAAAAGACCGCCGCAGATATTGACAGCGAAGTAAGAAATATACTTGAAAAACAGTTTGAAAAAACAGAGGAGCTATTGAAAAAGCATATGCCAGTTTTGTCGGCGGTAGCAGAAGAACTGCTTGAAAAAGAAACAATAAGCGGCGAGGAATTTAATCGTTGCTTTGTTGATACAGAGGAAGGAGGAAATGAAGATGAGCGTAACTAAGTCAACATTGATAGGTGAGGCACTCGAAATGAACGTAGAGCTTGCACCTATATTTATGAGTATCGGTATGCATTGCCTTGGCTGCCCGGCTTCACAGGGCGAGACAATCGAGGAGGCGTGTATGGTTCATGGTGTAGACGCAGACGAGCTTGTTGAGAAAATCAATAAGTTTCTTGCTGAACACGCTGAATAATATCGAAAAATGAAGCCGTAAAAGCATTAATGCTTTTACGGCTCTTTTTTTATGCAAAAACCACCCCCGGCGGATATACCGTCGGGGGTGGTTTATATTTTATACTCTGTATAATAAATCTGTGTATGTCGGGAACGGCCAGTATTCTTTTGCAACTATTGTTTCAAGCTTATCTGCCGCCGTCCTTAATTCAGCCATTGCCGGGAGTACGTTGTCACGGTAATAGTTACCTACAACAAACGGATCGTCCGTATCAGGAACAGTTTCCGATACAGCAGCAAGAGCGTCCGTCTTTTCCATAAGTTCCTCGGTGAGGTCTGTAAGCAGCTGTGCTTTTGCTGTTTCCTTAGGTGCTTTCAAGCCGAGAGCCGCTTTTGATGCAAGGTCGTCAGTAACGAATTTCGTGTACTTAAGCGATGCGGGGAGAATTTCCTGCTTTGCCATTTCGAGCATTGTAAGCATTTCGATGTGGAGAGTCTTGTCGTATTCTTCCATCATAATGTTACATCTTGTTGTTGTTTCAACCTCTGTAAATACACCGTGCTTTGCAAACAAATCAATTGATTTCTTGCTCTTGAAGTAGGGAAGTGCATCGGGAGTTGTCTTTAAGTTCGGCAGACCTCTCTTTTCAGCTTCCGCAACCCATTCGTCGCTGTATCCGTTGCCGTTGAATATAATCTTGTCATGCTTTTTGAATACGTCAATAGCAATTTCAAGAGCCTTGTCGTGTACTTCCGTTTCGGTTGTACAGCCTTCGAGAAGGTCTGCAAACTGCGATAACGATTCTGCAACGATTGTGTTAATAACAATGTTGATACCGGCGATTGACTGTGATGAGCCGGGCATTCTGAACTCAAATCTGTTTCCCGTAAATGCGAACGGTGATGTTCTGTTACGGTCTGTCGAATCCTTGTGAATGATAGGCAGTGACTCAACGCCTGTTTCAAGAACTGCTCCGTGAGCGTCCTTTTTGATGTTTCCTGTCTTTAATTCTTCAATAACCTCCGAAAGCTGATCGCCGAGGTACATTGATACGATTGCCGGAGGTGCTTCGTTAGCGCCGAGACGGTGATCGTTTCCTGCTGTAGCTACCGAAAGACGGAGAATTTCGCTGTAATCGTCAACAGCCTTTATAACAGCTGCAAGGAACAGGAGGAACTGTACATTTTCTTTCGGGTGTTTACCCGGCTTTAAAAGGTTTTCGCCGTCGGTTGTACCGATTGACCAGTTGTTGTGCTTACCCGAGCCGTTGATACCGTCATACGGCTTTTCGTGAAGCAGGCAGTACAAACCGTGACGGTCTGCAACTTTCTTTAAAACTTCCATTGTAAGCTGGTTATGATCTGTTGCAACGTTTGCAATAGAGAAGATAGGAGCAACCTCGTGCTGTGCCGGAGCAACTTCGTTATGCTTTGTTTTTGACAAAACGCCCAGTCTCCAGAGCTTTTCGTCAACTTCTTTCATAAACGCCGAAACTCTTTCTTTTATCTGACCGAAATAATGGTCGTCCATTTCCTGACCCTTTGCCGGCATTGCACCGAAAAGCGTTCTGCCTGTAAGCATAAGGTCTTTTCTCTGACCTCTTAACTTTTTATCAACAAGGAAATATTCCTGTTCGGGACCTACGTATGAAACAACTCTTGCAGGCTCTTTGCCGAAGAATTTAAGTACACGCTTTGCCTCTTTGTTTATTGCCTCAACAGAGCGCAGGAGCGGAGTCTTTTTGTCAAGCACTTCGCCCGTATATGATACGAAAGAGGTAGGAATACACAGCGAATCGTCTTTAATGAATGCAAACGAAGTCGGATCCCATGCCGTATAGCCTCTTGCCTCGAATGTAGCTCTCAAACCGCCGGAGGGGAATGATGAAGCGTCAGGCTCGCCCATAATAAGTTCCTTGCCCGAAAATTCCATAATTACCTTGCCGTCGTCTGTCGGCTGAATGAATGCGTCATGCTTCTCAGCAGTAAAGCCTGTCATAGGCTGGAACCAGTGAGTGTAGTGAGTACAGCCGTTCTCGATTGCCCAGTCCTTCATGGCGTTTGCAACCACTTCCGCAACACCTGCTTCAAGCTTTGTGCCTGTATTGATTGTTTTAAGCAGTGACTCATAAGTTTCCTTGGGCAGACGTGCCTTCATTGTGTCAAGGTTAAATACCTTGCTTCCGAAGATTTCCGCAACATTTCCGTTTTTCATAAAAATACCTCCTTAAGTATCTTGTGTTACTAAAAAAGGGCATTTTATATCTTCTCAATATAAAACACCCTTGTCTTATCAGCAACTTAACTATATTAATAATTATAAACTTTCATCTCTCGTTTGTCAATATGCAATTTGCAAGATTTGGAGAGATATAATAATATTATATTTATACATATTTATGGGTCGAGATGATGAAGGTCTCTCGGGAACAGACTTGCCTGACGTATGTTTTCAAGTCCCAGAAGCTTCATAACAAGACGTTCAAGACCGATACCCAGTCCGCCGTGCGGCGGCATACCGTATTTGTGAATGTCGAGATATGCTCCCAGCTCCTCCGGCTCTATGTTGTAACGCTTAAGTTTTTCAAGCTGTTCCTTGTAGCCGTGAATACGCTGACCTCCGGTTGTAATCTCAAGACCTCTGAAAAGCAAATCAAAGCTTTCCGCAAGCTTGGGATCCTCCGGCGAATCCATTGCGTAGAACGGACGTTTCGAGCCGGGGAATTTGGTGATAAATATAAAATCACTGTCAAACTCACGCTTTGCGTATTCGCACAGCTTAACCTCGTCTGTCGGGTCGAGATCGAACTGGTTGTGTTCTTTGCCGAGAATATCGAG
>CAKSPN010000093.1 GCA_934481375.1 uncultured Clostridia bacterium | reverse complement strand
CACCTGCATATTCATAACGGTGTCCATACAGAAGATATTCATATCGGCTTGCGGAATTTTTCCGCACGAGGTCAGCAATGCCAAAACAGGCAGTATAAACAGAATTTTTTTCATTTACATTTCTCCGTTAATCTTGATATATGTCCGTTTTTCAATACATAATACGCACACACGCCCGTAAATATGCCCGTCACCATTCCCGACACAACAAGCACGGGAAGATACAAAAACACTCCGTTTGTACCCATAACAACCCTTGCCGCCGCTATCTGACCGACATTATGCGCAATTCCGCCGAGTGCGCTCACCGCCCAGATAAGCTCGTTCTTCAGGAATTTATATGCAACGCACATCACCAAAAAACAGCACAGTCCCCCGGACAAACTGTATATCAGCGCCGAAACGCCCCCGGCAAAAATACAGCCGATTATTACTCTTAAAATCATCACAGCAAACGCCTCGCGCCTGCCGAGTACCGCAAGCGCAAAAAGCGTTACTATATTGGCAAGTCCAAGCTTTATCCCCGGTATCTGCGTTAGGGACGGTATCTGCAATTCTACAATAAATATAACTAAGGCAATGCCTGTAAGCATTGCCGTTAATACAAGACGTTTTATTTTCATTTTTCCGACATTTTAAGCATAAGTCCGTACAGTTTTTCGAGTGCGTCGGTTTTTGCAAGCTTTTTAAGATTTTCCGACATACTCCGCATACGGCTCTTATCCGCAATCAGTTCCGTTATTTTCGCATACAAAAGCTCTGCCGAAAGCTCGCTTTCCAAAATCATTTCCGCCGCACCGCAATCCGCAAATTCACGTGCATTCTGCTCCTGATGATTTCTTACAACGTTCGGCGACGGAATAAGTATCGACGGTTTTCCGAGCGCCGCAATCTCGCTCACGGTTATTGCGCCCGAGCGTGACACGACCAAATCAGCCGCCGCCATCATTTCCGCCATATTATTTATATATGCGGTAACGGTAACGTTTTCGCCGAGCGTTATGCCCTTATCCGCTATAGCTTTCATAACAGCATCGTAATTTCTGTCGCCCGTACCGAAAACAAGCCTGAACTTATTCTCCGCCGACACCCTGCCGAGCATATCGGTAACGGTGCTGTTTATCTTTGCCGCACCGAGACTTCCGCCGAAAATAAGCACAAACGGCTCCGTTATGCCGAGTTTTTTACGGCACTCCTCCCTGTCGGCGTTTATAATGCTTTCACGAACGGGGTTTCCCGTAACGACGCATTTTGATTTTTCTTTCATTTCGTTCACGGTTTCATCAAAGCTCAGCGCAAGGTAATCAACATACTTTTCCGAGCCTTTTACCGTAAGTCCCGGGAACACATTCTGCTCATGAATGAGCGATGGGACACCCTCTTTATGCGCCGCCATTGTTACGGGACCGCTTACGTATCCACCCGTACAAACTATGCAGTCGGGTTTAAATTCACGTATTATCTGCCTGCACCGTCTGACCGATTTAAAAAGCTTTTCAAGCGTTTTTACATTGCTCAGAAGATGCGAGCGGTCAAAGCCCTGCACATCTATATATTCTATATTATAGCCGAGCGCCGGGACAAGCTTTTTTTCAAGTCCTTTTTCAGTTCCTATAAAAAGCGCCTCGAAATCCTTATCACGATTTTTTGCATAATCGGCAATTGAAACGGCAGGGTTGATATGTCCGCCCGTACCGCCGCCTGCAAAAATTACACGCATACTTAATGCTCCTTTCCTACTCCCGTCTTTCCGAATATCTTGATATATTGAGCAGTACGCCCATTTCCAGCAAAAGCATCATTACCGACGAACCGCCGTAACTGAAAAACGGGAGCGATACGCCCGTATTCGGTACGGACGAGGTTGCAACGGCAATATTTAAAGTTGTCTGAATTGCAATCTGCGCCACTATTCCCACCGCAACAAGCGTTGAATACGTATCGGGGGCGTTCATTGCAATTCTCAGCGCACGCAGTATAAGCACAGCGAACAGCGCTATAACTACTATTGCGCCGATAAGTCCCAATTCCTCGCAGATTATGGCAAATATAAAGTCATTATAAGGCTCCGGCAGATACGAGTATTTCTGCACGCTCTGTCCCAGTCCTTTACCGAAAATTCCGCCCGAGCCTATGGCGTACAGTCCCTGTGCCACCTGATAACTTGTGTTCTGAATATCACGGAACGGGTCGAGAAAGCTTATAATTCTGCTCCAGCGCACCGCACTGAGCTTATAAACTCCCCAAATACCCACTGCACCTACCGGAACGGACAAGAGTACAAGCGGTTTTACACGCATACCGCCGGCAACAAGCAGTGTTATGCCTATACCGGCAAGGATTATCGCTCCGCTCAGATGCGGCTCCATAAGCATAAGAAAAATTATAAGCGCTATCCAGCCGAAATACGGCAGACAGCCTTTAAACGTCTTTAAGTCGCTTTTGCCCTGTTCTATCTGATACGCAAAGTACATTGCCAAAACGGGTTTCATAAACTCCGACGGCTGTACCTGTATACCCGGTATCGGGAGCCATCTTCGTGAACCGTTGAACGATTTTCCTATAAACGGGATTGCAACAAGTATGAGCATAAACACGCACACAAGCATAAACATAGGCACGTATTTTTTATAGCGGTTGAAATTAATTCGTGATACCACCCACATACCGACAAGTCCTATGGACACGGAAATAAGCTGTTTTCTGAACAGTGCATACGAATCGCCGTTATACAGCGAGCTTGCCGACGGCGCAGACGCCGACAGGAGCATTACCAGTCCGAACGCAACCACCAGTATTATAATTGACAAAAAGGTATAGTCCATATCGCCCGCAAGCGTTCTTGTATTTTCCTTATATTTCTTATTAAGAGTTTCCAGTCTGCGTCCCATACCTGCGCTATGCGGCTGATTTTTTCTTTTGTTTGTCTTTTTAACGGCGGTTTTTGCGCCCCTGCTGTCCGAACGAGCCATCTGTTACTCCTCTCAAATCAAAATCCTATCCATGCGATGACGCACATAACTATCGTTACAAGCGTGAACACCGCAACAATTTTCTTCTCCGACCACTTGCACATCTCAAAATGATGATGTATCGGCGTCATTTTAAATATTCGTCTGCCCTCGCCGTATTTCTTTTTAGTATACTTGAAATACGAGGTCTGAATTATTACCGAAAGAGTTTCCGCAAAGTAGACAAAGCCTACGAGTATGAGGAATATCTCCATTTTCAGATCAATTCCCAAAAGTGCGACAGCCGCTCCGAGAAACAGTGAGCCTGTATCGCCCATAAACACCTTTGCGGGGTATTTGTTATATATCAGAAAAGCGACAAGTCCGCCCGTTAAAGCGGCGGAAAAGTACGATAATCCGCTTTCGTTTGCTTTCATATACGCTATGAGCATAAAGAATATGCCTACTGCCGCCGTTATGCTTGACGCCAATCCGTCAAGACCGTCCGTAAGATTTACCGCATTTACAACGCCTATCATTACAAACATTATAAACGGAATATACAGCCAAATCGGCAGAACAAGCTCAATCTTCGCAAACGGGATATATATTCCCGTATCGAGCGAGCCGAGGAAATACAGTGCAACCACATATGCCGCCGTGAGAACAAGCTGCATGGTGAATTTCTGTGCGGCGGTAAGTCCGAGGTTTCTCTTTTTTACAACTTTTATGTAATCGTCCGTAAAGCCGATTATTCCAAAGCCGAGCGCTATTAAAAACACCAAAAGCGCCCTGCCCGTTTCGTTATTGAGTGTGCCTTTTACGGCTAAAATAACGAAATTCACGATTACCGCTATGCCGATACCGACTATAAACATTATTCCGCCCATTGTGGGAGTGCCCGACTTTTTCTGATGCCATTTAGGTCCCTCCTCACGGATTTCCTGCCCGAATTTCAGCTTATGCAGCCACGGTATAAACACGGGACCGAGCGCCGCCGTTACGGCAAACGCAAGAATTATTCCGAGAAGATCGTTTGAAAGCATTTGTTTTAGTAATTCCATTTTTTATTTCTCCGTTAAAGCATTATATATTTTTTCAAAATGCATACCCCTTGACGCCTTTATAAGCACGGCGTCGCCCGATTTTACATAATCCTTTGCAAAACCGCACGCCCCGTCCGTATCGGCAAAGCTGTAGACCTCGCTCATATCGAGAGCCTTTGCGCCCTTTGCGATAAATTCCGCATTTTTGCCTGCCGTTATAAGCACATCTGCGCTGTTTACAACGTCTTTGCCGAGTCCGTAATGCGCATCGGGGGCAAAATCGCCCATTTCAAGCACATCGCCCAAAACGGCAACACGGCGTTTGCCGTTCACCGAGCCGAGCACCTTCAATGCCACACGTATCGAGTCGGGCGAGGCATTGTAGCAATCGTTTATAATCGTGACCCCGTCCTTTTCCTCAACCGACATACGCATGGCGGTAAGCTTGAAATTCTTTATTCCCTCAATGATTTTTTCCGTCGGCACTTCAAATTCCAGTCCCACGCATATTGCGGCAAGAGCATTGTACACATTATGCTCACCGGCGGAATTTACGGTTATTCTGTATTCTCCGCCGTCGGTTACGGCGGTAAATTCCGTACCGTCTATGCCTTTATTTACAATATCCTTTGCATAAACATCATTTTCGGGGTTGGTTATTCCGTAATAAATCACACGGTAATCACCCAATCCCTTTGTATGCGACAAAAACTTATCGTCGCCGTTCACTATAAGCACATTATGCTTATCAAACAGCTTTGTTACCTCCATTTTCGCCTTGAAAATCCCCTCCTGCGAACCGAGATTTTCTATATGCGACATTCCTATATTTGTTATCACCGCCGCATCGGGCATTGCCACCGAGGCAAGCCGTTCTATCTCGCCGAAATGGCTCATTCCCATTTCTATCACCGCCGCTTCGGTTTCCTCCTCAAGGCGCAGTACCGTAAGCGGAAGTCCTATTTCGTTATTGAAATTGCCCTCCGTTTTAAGTGTATTGTATTTCGTACTCAAAACGGAATGGATTATATCCTTGGTTGTCGTTTTTCCCACACTTCCCGTTACCGAAACGGTGGGAACGTTATATTTCTGTTTATAATATCTTGCTATATCCGCAAGCGCCTTTTGCGTATTTCCGACACGGATTATCGTTTTTTTGTCAACGCTCGGAATATCCTTATGCGTTACAACGGCGTCCGCACCGCCCGCAAATGCCTGCCCGATAAAATCATGACCGTCAAAGCGTTCGCCGGCAAGCGGTATAAACAAAGAGCCGCTCTTTGCCTTGCGTGAATCGGTCGTTATATCGCAAATATCCTTTTTTCCGCCGCAAGCGAGCGTTCCGCCCGTTGCCTTTATTATATCATCGATTGTCAGCTTCTGCATGGTAAAATCCTCGCTTAATTTAGGTTATATCGCATAATAAGGGAGCGGTATAGCTTTTCCCAAACCGTTCCCTTATTGCTTACTTGTTATGCAAATGACCGTACACTTCCACACGCTCGTCAAAATCAAATTTTTCCTTGCCGATTATCTGATAGGTTTCCTGTCCCTTGCCTGCAAGGATTATTGCGTCGTCCGCCTTTGCATTGTCGAGAGCATAGGCGATAGCTTTACGGCGGTCTACTATAACCGTATACTTGCCGTTTGTACGCTTCATTCCCTCTTCTATCTGCTCAACTATCTTTACGGGGTCTTCGGTACGGGGATTATCCGATGTAATTATACTGAAATCGGAGTATTTACCTGCGATTTCGCCCATAATTGCACGCTTTGTATTATCCCTGTCGCCGCCGCAGCCGAACAGCGTAATAACTCTGCCTTTTGCAAATTCTTTAACGCATTTTATAATATTTTCAAGTCCGTCGGGAGTATGCGCATAGTCGATAATGACGGTGTAATCCGTGTCGGTCGGAACGACCTCCACTCTGCCCGTTACGCCCGATGCCGCCGCAAGTCCCTTGCGGATTGTTTCCATATCTATTCCGAGTTCAAGCGCCGCACCTGCCGCACATATTGCGTTGTACACGCTGAATTTTCCCGGTATCTGAATATGAATGGGGTACTTTTCGCCCTTATATATTATGTCAAAGTCCGTTCCCCTTGCGGATATGTTCACATTTTCAGCCGTCAAATCACAGCCGCCGCCCATACCTACCTTTAAAATATCGCACGGAGCTTTTGCGGCTATTTTCTTGCCGCCGTCATCATCAAAATTTACAACGCCGTTATCGCAAAGATTGAAAAGCTTTGCTTTGGCATTGAGGTAATTCTCCATTGTGCCGTGGAAATCGAGATGATCCTGCGTGAGATTTGTAAACACTCCCACATCAAAGTGACATCCGTGTACACGGTCAAGCTCAAGCGCATGGCTCGAAACCTCCATAACCACGTATTCCGCCTCGCTCTGCGCCATTTCGGCAAACAATTGCTGAAGTTCGAGCGCATTCGGCGTTGTCGGAGTGGTGCTTTGCGTAAGCAATACCTTATCGCCGATTATGTTCTGATTTGTGCCTATTACGCCGACGCATTTTCCTGCCTCGTCAAGAATACTTTTAACAAGATACGTTATCGTTGTCTTGCCGTTTGTACCCGTTACGCCTATAAGCTTAAACTTCTTTGACGCATTTCCATAAAATCTGCACGCCATTTCGGCTATTGTACGCCGTGAATTTTCAACGTACAGAACGGGAACGTCCACATCTATTTTATCCTGTGCTATTATTGCGGCGGCGCCGTTGTTTACGGCGTCCTGCGCATATTTGTGTCCGTCCGTTTCGTAGCCTTTTATGCAAACAAACACGTTTCCGGGCATTACGTTTCTCGAATTGTACGCTATTCCCGTTATTTCCGTATCTTCAAATTTGTCAAGCCATTCTTTTCCGATTAGTTCAGAGGCTAACATATTGAAATTCCCCCTTAAATATATTTAGCTTTAGTCTGACGCTA
>CAKSPN010000092.1 GCA_934481375.1 uncultured Clostridia bacterium | reverse complement strand
CCGAAAAGGATAAGTTTCTTTCGTGGCTTGATGATTTCGAGTACAATATTTACGGACTTCCGAGACCGAATATAACGGTTTTTCTCGATATGCCCGTAAAATGGCGTATAAAGCTTCTTTCTGAGCGTCCCAATAAAGTGACGGGCGGCGAAGCTAAGGATATTCACGAAAGCAATGAGGAGTATCTTGAAGAAAGCTATAGCAACGCCGTGTATGCGGCAGAGAAATTCGGCTGGGAGCGTATTGTCTGCGCAAACGAAAACGGCGTAAGAACAATTGAAGATATACACAATGAGGTATATGATAAAGTAAAGACTGTGATTTTATAAAAAAAACATCTGTGAAACAAATCGGTTTCACAGATGTTTTTGTATTTTTATTTATATATTTTAAGCTTTACAAGCAGTTTGTATATTGCATTGCCGCCGGGGAGCATTTTAACCTCGTCCTCCGACATTATTCTGAATGTGAATATCAGCACCGCATAAATAACGGCGGCTATTGCTATGGCAAGCAGTGCCGAGATGAGATTTGAATGTACAATATGCATCGATGCGGTATATACAAGGTATGCCGCCGCACCCATTATAATACATGCCGAAAGAGGTTTCAGTATGTATTTTGTCAGCGACATTTTAAGGCTTATATACTTTGAAAGTATTATAAAGCTTATAAGAAACGCCACAAACTGGCAGGCAATTGAGCTTATTGCAGCACCGTAAATATTTATTTCCGGCTGACGGATAAGAACAATATTGAGTATTATTTTTATAACACAGCCGGCAAGTATGCTTATTGCCGGAACAAGCGCTTTTCCGAGTCCCTGCAATGCGCCCGACATTGTTTGTGAAAGTGCGCTGAATATAAGCGATACTGCCATATACGCCAAAAGGTCCGAGCCGAGCGAGGCATTGGGATAGATTATTGTGTATATCGGTTTTGCGAGTACAATATATCCTACACAGCAGGGGAGGATAAGCAGTATCGAAATCAAAAACGAATACGTGATTTTTTCCGAAGCCTCTTTCTTGTCGCCGAGTGCCAAAGCACGTGATATTGACGGTACAAGAACGGTTGCGAACGCAACGTTTAAGGCAAGCGGCATATTTATAAGCGTGTCGCTCTTTGAAAGCATACCTGATAAACGTACCGCCTCCGCATCAAGCTGAGCGAGCGTGGGGTTGTATACGGCAGGGGTGTTTCCGTATGCCGGAATACAGTCCGCAAAGGCGATTTCTATGCAGCGTGTTATGGTTGCAAGGTCAACCACTCTGTTTACAGCAGTTATAATAGAGGCAAGAGATATTGGGATAGAAAGAAAAAGAATTGCTTTCATAATTTTCCCTGTAGACTCGCTTGCCGACTGTACGGCAGATTGGCGTATCTGCTCCGTAAGTCCCTTTTTGCGGCGCGCATAGAATAAAGCAAGATAAATAAAAGACAAAAATGTGGAAACGGCGGTTGCGGCGTTTGCCCAAGCCGCCAAAAGCTCCGCAGGAGTTTTCGTGAGATTTCCTCTGTACAGGAAAAGATATCTGCTTACAAATTCCATGGCAGACGGAGTTGTGCCGACTGCAAGCATTACGAAAATGATTGTTGTAACGCATTTGAACACCTGTTCAAACATCTGCGAACGGCTTGTCGCTTTCATATCGTTCAAGCCCTGGAAATAGCCGCGGATAACCGAGGATATGCATACAAAGAATATAGACGGCGCCAAAGCACGCATAACATACTGCACGCCGTCCATTTTCATAATATTTAAGGCAATAAAATCCGCACCGAGGTACAAAAGCCCCATTCCGATAACGCCTATGCCCGCAAACAGGATAAACGCCGAACGGAATATACTGTGCGCACCTTTGTAATTTCCTACGGCGGCACGCTCCGAAACCATTTTTGCAACGGCATTGGGGATACCTACCGAGGAAATTGCCAAAAGAACCGTGTACACCTGGAAACCGGCGTTGTAGAAACCGTTTCCGGCGTCACCGAAATCCTGTATATTGGTTATTACTATTCTGTAAATAAATCCGAGTATTTTCACCATTATCTGCGCAAACAGAATAATGGCAACGTTCATCATAAAAGACGGAGTCTTTTCTTTTTTCAGTTTGTTCATAATAAATAGTCCTTTCAGATATTACTACTTTATTATAAACCTTTTTTCGGATTTATCAAGTCTTGTTACAAAAAATTAATATAACGCACGCAGTGAATTGATAACCGCAATCAGCGAAACTCCGACATCAGCAAAGATTGCGAGCCACATTCCCGTAATACCCAGTGAGCCGAGAAGCATAATTATCGCTTTTACAGCCAGCGCAAAAATTATGTTTTCCTTGACAATGCGCATTGTTTTTCCGGATATTGATACGGCAGAAACTATCTTGGACGGCTCATCTGTCATAAGGACTATGTCAGCCGCCTCAACGGCGCTGTCACTGCCTATTCCGCCCATTGCAATACCGATGTCGCTCATTGCGAGAACGGGGGCGTCGTTTATGCCGTCGCCGACAAATGCTGTTGTACCGCCGTTTGATGATGACATTATCTGCTCCATTCTTGCAACCTTATCCTGGGGGAG
Source organism: uncultured Clostridia bacterium (assembly GCA_934481375.1). Lineage (GTDB taxonomy): Bacteria > Bacillota > Clostridia > UBA1381 > UBA1381 > UBA4716. The sequence continues at coordinate 4,366 of CAKSPN010000092.1, read as the reverse complement.
CAGACTGCAGTATGCCTTTTCTATGCCGAGATGCTCCGCAACGGGGAGGGCGCTTTTCTTTGTGTCGCCCGTAAGCATAACGGTGGATATGCCCTTTGCCGTCAGCGTTGAAACAGCCGTCAGACTGTCCTCCTTTTCGGTGTCGGAAATTACTATCATACCCGAATACTGACCGTTTACCGCAACATAAACGGCTGTTCCCGTGTATTTTTCATCGGGTACGTAAATTTTATTTTCTGCCATAAGGCGGATATTTCCGCATAAAATGTCCGCATCGTCTATTTTTACCGAGATACCCATACCGGCTTTTTCGGTGTAATCGCTGATTTTTGAACGGTCAATGTCTTTTCCGTAATATTTAACGATTGCCTTTGCTATCGGGTGATTTGAAAAGCTTTCAGCATATGCCGCATACTCCGCAAGCTTTTCTTTGTCGCCGTCACAGCGAATATCCGAAACTTCAAATACTCCTTTGGTGAGCGTTCCTGTTTTGTCAAATACAACGGTTTTAAGCTTTGAGAGCAGTTCCAGATAGCTTCCGCCCTTTATAAGAATACCTTTTCTCGAAGCCGAGCCTATTCCGGCGAAAAATCCGAGCGGAACGGATACAACGAGTGCGCAGGGGCAGGATACAACGAGGAATATAAGCGCACGGTAAAGCCATGTCTTAAAGTCGCCAACAATGATTGACGGAACTGTTGCAAGAAGAATTGCGGCTATAACAACTATCGGTGTATAATAGTGCGCAAATTTCGTTATAAACTTTTCCGAATGTGATTTGCGTTCTCTTGCATGCTCGGTTATTTCAAGTATTTTTGCAACCGTGCTTTCGTGATATTCTTTTGTAACCTCCGCATATATGGGGGAGTCGGTGTTAATGTATCCGCTTAACAGCTCGCTTCCGATCTGTACCTTTCTCGGAACACTTTCGCCCGTAAGCGCAACGGTGTCCATAAACGAACTGCCGTTTACCACAACGCAGTCGAGCGGAACTTTTTCGCCGTTCTTTATAACTATAGTATCGCCTGCGTGAACGTCCTCGGGGGAAACACGCACTATCTCGCCGTAACGTCTTAAATTTGCGTAATCGGGGCGAATGTCCATAAGCGCAGTGATTGATTTTCGGCTTTTGTCAACCGCCATATCCTGCAATGTTTCGCCTATGCGGTAAAACAGCATAACGGCAACCGCCTCGGGATAATCTCCGATTGCGAATGCGCCTATCGATGCAATTGACATAAGGAAATTCTCGTCAAGCATACGTCCTTTGATAACGCCCTTAACCGCACTTATAACAATGTCGTATCCCAAAACTATAAAGGATATTCCGAATAATACGGCGGAGGGTATATCAAGCTTTGCAAGACGCAGTATGAAAGCGATTACAAAGAGAATACCGCCCGAAATCATCTGCACAATCGGGGGCTTTTCGTCACCGCCGTGTTCGTGGCCGCAGCCGCAGCCGCATTCATCATGATCATGACCGCAGCAGTCGTCGTGATGATGGTGTTCGTGATCATGACCGCAGCAGTCGTCGTGATGATGATGTTCATGATCGTGACCGCAGCAGTCGCCGTGGTGATGATGTTCATGCTCGTGTTCGTGTTCGTGATGATGCTCATGCTCATGACATGCGCAATCGTGGTTATGTTCGTGGTTATGTTTTTCCATAAATATCACCTCATATGAATAATTGTTCATATGTTCATTATATGCATTCATATATATTTTGTCAAGTCCTTTTTTCAAAAAAAATTAAAAAGTTCGGGGATTTTGTATATATATTGAAATTATTGGGGATTTCTTAATAATAACGGACGGTGCGGAATTAATAATAGTTTACAAAAATATTAAATTTCTTGACATAAGCGGATTAATGGATTAAAATAATATTAAAGAATTTCTTTTTCAGAGAGGAGAATGAAAAATGGAAAACTATTTTGCAATAGCGGTATTTTGCTGTGCTGTAATTTCTCTTGTTTTCGCAGGCATTAATTTTTATGCAGTAAAGAGAAAACCCGAGGGTACGGAGGAAATGGCAAATATAAGCGCCAAGATAAGAAAGGGCGCAATGGCGTATTTAAAACGCCAGTATAAGACTGTGGGAATTTTCTTCGCAGTTATGTTTGTTATACTTTTAATATTGGCATTTACGGGATTTTTAACACCGTTTGTTCCGTTTGCGTTTCTGACGGGCGGATTTTTCTCGGGATTATCAGGATTTGTCGGTATGAAGATTGCAACGTATGCAAACTCAAGAACCGCAAACGGCGCACGTGAGAGTCTTAACAAGGGTCTGAAGATTGCATTTTCTTCGGGTTCGGTTATGGGACTTACGGTTGTGGGTCTGGGACTTTTGGATATAAGCGTTTGGTTTATGATATTAAAATTCGGATTTAAGCTCGGCGTTGACGAAATTATGGCGGCAATGCTGACATTCGGTATGGGTGCTTCATCAATGGCATTGTTTGCACGTGTCGGCGGCGGTATATTCACAAAAGCGGCTGATGTCGGCGCAGACCTTGTAGGTAAGGTTGAGGCGGGTATCCCCGAGGACGACCCGAGAAACCCTGCATGTATTGCAGATAACGTAGGCGATAACGTAGGTGATGTTGCCGGTATGGGCGCAGACCTTTACGAATCGTATGTCGGCTCGATAATTTCGTGCGGTGCGCTTGCAACTGCGGCAGGACTCGGCTTTAACGGCGTGCTTGTGCCTATGCTTATAGCGGCAATCGGTATTATCGCATCTATAATAGGAACATTCTTTGTAAGCACAAAGGAAAAGGCTGATCAGAAGATGCTCCTCGGCTCATTAAGACGGGGAACATACGCAAGTTCGATAATAGCGGCTATAGGCTCTGCGGTTTTGATATACACAATGCTTCCCGATAACAGAAACGTGTTCTGGGCGGTTATATCGGGACTTATAGCAGGTGTGCTTATAGGATTTTTCACGGAATATTATACTTCCGATTCGTATAAGCCGACAAAAGAACTTTCCGCATCATCGGAAACAGGCTCGGCTACAATCATTATAAATGGTATATCGCTCGGTATGCTTTCAACAGCTATACCTGTAATAATCATTGCAATATCGATTATTATAAGCTTTTTCACGGCAGGCGGCGGCTCAGATTTTGCGCACGGACTTTACGGCGTGGGATTAAGTGCGGTCGGAATGTTATCGACGCTCGGTATTACGCTTGCAACCGACGCTTACGGTCCTGTTGCAGATAATGCCGGCGGTATTGCCGAAATGTCGGGACTTCCCGAATATGTAAGAGAGCGAACAGACGCTCTCGATTCGCTCGGCAACACAACAGCCGCAACGGGAAAAGGCTTTGCGATAGGTTCGGCGGCTCTTACGGCGCTTGCGCTTATCGTTTCGTATACGGATAAAATACCCAATGAGTACCTTTCGCTTGAAATAACCAAGCCTGCAGTGCTGATAGGTCTTTTGATAGGAGCAATGCTCCCGTTCCTGTTCAGCGCAATGACTATGAAGGCTGTGGGACGTGCGGCTCAGCAGATTGTTGTTGAAGTAAGACGTCAGTTCAAGGAAATAAAGGGCCTTATGGAAGGCAAGGCAGAGGCTGATTACGAACGTTGTGTTGATATTTGTACAAGATCATCGCTTAAGGAAATGATTTTACCTGCGGCCCTCGGCATAGTAGCGCCTATTATAGTAGGTCTGGTACTCGGCTGTAACGGTGTTGTGGGTATGCTTGCAGGTGCGCTTGTATCGGGATTTGCCCTTGCGGTTATGATGGCAAATTCGGGCGGCGCATGGGATAATGCAAAGAAGTATATCGAAGCAGGAAACTTCGGCGGAAAGGGCAGTGACAATCACAAAGCTGCCGTAGTCGGAGATACGGTGGGCGATCCGTTTAAGGATACTTCGGGTCCGTCCGTAAACATTCTTATCAAGCTTTTGTCAATGGTATCTATCGTATTTGCGGCAATAGTCGTTCAGTACGGCGGAATGGGACTGTTTTAAAAAAGCCGGACGGTTTGTCTGTAAAAAGACTGACGATTTAAGCGTCAGTCTTTATTTTTTTCCGTACTTGACTAAAGTATGTAATATGTGGTATAATATAAGATGTTGTAATGAACGGACAAAATCTGAAAAAAGGAGGAAAAATGGCAAAAAATAAAAAATTAAAGATTATACCGTTGGGCGGACTTGATGAGATAGGAAAGAATATGACCGCACTTGAATACGGAAACGAGATTATTATTGTGGATTGCGGTATGGCTTTCCCGGACGATGATATGCCGGGAATAGATATGGTAATAAACGATATTACCTATCTTTTGAAGAAAAGCGATAAGATACGCGGTATTTTTCTCACTCACGGTCATG
>CAKSPN010000091.1 GCA_934481375.1 uncultured Clostridia bacterium | reverse complement strand
GTCTTTGGCTGGAGCGTGAGCCGTCGGTTGACGAGGTAAAAGCGGAATTTGAAAAGTTTGATATGGATAAGTATGAGGAGGTTGTTTTCTGCGGTTTCGGCGAACCTACCGAGCGCCTTTACGATTTGCTTGAGGTTGCCGAGTTTGTGAAAGAAAAGTACAAGAAGCCGACACGGATAAACACAAACGGCTTGTCCGACCTCATCTGGCAAAAGGACACTGCGCCCGATTTTGAAAATAAAATAGATGTTGTTTCGATAAGCCTTAATACGCCGAGCAAGGAGCGTTATTTCGAGCTTACACGCAATAAATTCGGCATAGACAGCTTTGACGCCATGCTTAACTTTGCAAAAAACGTTAAGCATTACGTAAAGAAAGTTGTTATGACCACCGTTTCCACAACTCTCACGCACGACGAGGAGGAGGAGTGCCGCAAAATCTGCGAAAAACTCGGAGTGACTTATCGTATACGTCCGCTGGAATAGGAGAGGTATTATGCTAAGTAAAAAAATATTGCTTTGTGCGTGCGCCGTTGCAGTGTCGGCGCTTGTCGTGTGGAATGTAGTTCTGACGGTCAAGCTTAATAACACACGGAAGCTTTACGCCGAGCAGACGGCAACCAACGAACAGCTTGCCGCAATGATCGGCAGTGAAACCGAAACCGCCGATGATGAACAGCTTGCCGAACGAGGTGTAAAAACGGGTATTCCCGATGAAATATATGATAAAATTTTCGGCACAACAATGTTTGACAATTCGCCCGTCAAGCGTGAAAACCTTGTGTATCTGACTGTCCCGTACTGCAATTTCAACGGCGAAAGGGCAATAGGGCATATGATAGTAAACAAAAGGGCGGCGGCGGACGTGCTTGATATTTTTGAGGAACTGTATAAAATAAAGTATCCGATTGAGAAAATGGAGCTTGCAGAGGAATTTGATTCGATGCAGTCCGCACTTTTAAACTCGACCGAGCTTGCGTCAAAGGGTTATAACAATACCTGCGCATTGTATTACAGCGTTGAAAACGGCGAGTTTTCGCCGCACTCGTTCGGAATAGCGATAGATGTGAACCCGAAAATCAATCCGTCACGTGATATTTACGGCGCACCCGTGCCGAAAAATGCGGGACGTTATGCCAATAACGAGGGTCTGACCGAAACGGAAAAAGCGGCAAGAATTACCGAAGAAAGCGAAATATATAAGATATTTACCGCCCACGGCTGGACGTGGGACAGCTCCGAGCCGTGCTGTTTTATAAAAAATTAAAAATAAGGCTTGCATTTGTGGAAATAGTATGATATAATATCGATAATGATTATTGTTATTGAAATGAGGTGATTTTAGTGGCTGCCGTTTTGAAACACAGCAAACAGCGTGAGGCGATAATAGATATGCTCCGAAGCAGATATGATCACCCTACCGCCGAACAGCTCTATGCCGACCTGAAAAAGGATTATCCGAAAATAAGTCTCGGCACGGTGTACAGAAATCTTGCTTTGCTTGAAAGTATGGGGGAGATAATGAAAGTTTCCTCGTCGGACGAGAGCGATAGGTTTGACGGGAATGCGGATAATCATTATCATTTTGAGTGTACGGAATGTAAATGCGTTTTTGATGTGGATATGCCCGTTTGCAAGGAACTTGAAAGAACTGCGGAAAAAGCGCTTAATGCAAAGGTTTTCGGTCATTCGCTGATTTTTTACGGAGTATGCGAAAACTGCCGCAACATTCTCGGCAAGAATTAAATATTTTTTTCAAAAAAGTATTGACAAAAGAAAAATGTGTGGTATAATAATAACAGTAATGATTATTATTATTAATTTTAAGGAGGAATTTATTATGGCAAAGTATGTATGTCCGGTATGCGGTTATGTTCATGAAGGTGACAGCGCTCCGGAGAAATGTCCGCAGTGCGGAGTACCCGGCTCAAAGTTCACAAAGGTTGAGGAGGGTGCAGCGCTTAATTTCGTATGTGAACACGTAATCGGCGTAGGTGCAAAGGATCAGGTTGAGGCTGACGTTTACGAAGGCTTAAAGGCAAACTTTGAGGGCGAATGTACAGAAGTAGGTATGTATATCGCAATGAGCAGACAGGCTATCCGCGAGGGTTATCCCGAGATAGGCGAGTTCTATATGAGAGCCGCACTTGAGGAGGCTGAACACGCAGCAAAATTTGCGGAGCTTCTCGGCGAAGTTGTTGTTCCGTGCACAAAGACAAATGTTAAAATGAGAGCAGAGGCAGAATGCGGAGCAACCGCAGGAAAGCTTGAACTTGCAAAGCGTGCAAAGGAACTCGGCTATGACGCAATCCATGATACGGTTCATGAGATGGCGAAGGACGAAGCCCGTCACGGAAAAGGCTTTGAAGGTCTTTTAAAGAGATATTTCGGTTAATTACGGTGGCTTGATATGGAAAATTATACTATTTGTAATTGCAAGCAGGTTACCTATGCAGACGTTGAAAATGCTTTGCACAGGGAAACAAAATTTGAAAATGTCGAAAAAGCGTTTGAAGATGTGCAGAAGATTACCAAATGTTCAACGGGCTGCGGAGGGTGTCATAATAAAATTATGGACACCATATCTCAGATAATGAATAAGTAAAAGGAGATTTGTTATATGAAAAAGTATGCATGTCCATGCGGATACGTATATGATCCCGAAGTAGGCGATCCCGACAGCGGAATAGCTCCCGGCACAGCTTGGGAAGATGTTCCCGAAGATTGGGTTTGTCCCGTATGCGGATTGGGTAAAGACGCATTCACAGAGGAATAATTTATGAACAAGAAAAGGGTTTGCAATCGGCAAACCCTTTTTTTGCGTATGCGTTATATATTTTGATTTTCAGTGAATAAAAAATAAATTTTGGGAAAATATAAAGACAAAGTAAAGATAAATACTTGACGGTTTATTTATTTAAGCATATAATATAAATAAGAAAGGGGCGATAGATATGGCTCAGACAGTTAATGTGAATTTTAAATTGGATTCAGATGTAAAGAAAAGTATGGAAAAAGCTTGCTCCGATTTGGGACTTTCTATGACTGCCGCATTTACAATTTTTGCGAAAAAGGTCGGCAGAGAAAAGCGCATACCGTTTGAAGTTTCGGTTGACCCGTTCTATTCCGACACCAATATGCGTTACTTGGAAAGCATTGCACGTGATATAAAAGAGGGCAAGGCTCGTTTTGCACAGCATGATTTAATCGAGGCGGACTGATGTGGTTATTATGGGAAGACCGTGCATTGGAAGGATACCTGCACCGGCAGCTATGGCAATAGTGTAGACTTCGGAGGTGATTGGAAAAATGTGACTGAGAAGTTTGCTCTGCCCCTATTATTAATAGTTAGACATAACAACACAAATGTAATATAACATTTAAATTTGCTTTACAATATGTATAAATAAAAGTATATTATAATCAAAAAAAGGAAGGAATTATTATGCCAAAATATCAAAATATTATTTCTTTGGGATTTTTTTGCTCTCCGGCGATTGAACTGAATTACTTAAACTTACGTAAATCAAGTCAACCGTTTGATTGGGTTATATCTAGTAATTTTAATCAAGTATTAGAATTAATAGATAATAATTTTAAAGACTTTCTCAACCCGAAATTTTTATTTCAGCTTAAACAATATCCGCAATATTATAGAAATATCAAATATAATATTGACTTTTATCATGATTTTGATGAGTTAAAAAGTTTTAATAAACAAATTGATAAAATCAAGCAAAAATATGACAGAAGAATTAAACGGTTTTACAATACAATAAAAGAGCCAACATTATTTTTAAGATACATTTGTTCTAAAGAAGAGGCTATTTATATTAATAATAATTACGAAAAAATAAATAAACTCTTGAAATCATATAATGCCAATAATGATATAATCTTTGTGGCAAATAAAGAAGATTTATATTTGAAAACGTCTTCCGATATTAAAATATGGTATGTTGAAAAGGATAACAATGATGATGTTGCACGTCATTTTCTTCGAGAAAATTCGGAACTCAAAGCATATATATTAAAAAATGTAAGCGGAAATAATATATCGCCACATAAATTACATAAAAAAAGCATACCGAAAACGGTATTAAGAAAATTTTGCAGAATTCTACATGTGTATTACCATCATAAACAGACAATTTAATTTATAACTGTATCTTAGATAATGAGCAAGTAAAAGGAGATTTGTTATATGAAAAAGTATGCATGTCCCTGCGGATACGTATATGATCCCGAAATGGGCGATCCCGACAGCGGAATAGCTCCCGGCACAGCGTGGGAAGATGTTCCCGAAGATTGGGTTTGTCCCGTATGCGGATTGGGTAAAGACGCATTCACAGAGGAATAATTTATGAATAAGAAAAGGGTTTGCAATCGGCAAACCCTTTTTTTTATTTCTTATGCGCACTTTTAGCTGTACAAACAGCGGAGGGCAGTAAAAAAAGTCGGGAATTTCTTACTTACAGCGTTATGAACCTCTCATTGCGTATTTTAAATTGGGTAATTTTGGATTATAATTATACCGAGTGAGGAGGTTCGCAGATATGTTAGATGTAAGCAAAATGGGAAAAAGAATTAAGCAAGCAAGGCGTGCAAAACACATAACTGCGGAAGCCTTTGCGGAACAGGTTGAAATATCTGTAAGCTTTCTCAGAGAGATTGAGAGGGGAAGCAAAAAGCCGAGCATTTCCAAATTTGTGGAAATGGCAAATGCGTTGGAGGTATCGGCGGATGAGTTATTGAAAGACAGCATAGACGCATCTCAGCCGTTAATTTTACAGGGCATTGCACAGGAACTTGAGGATTTACCGACCGAACAGGTGGTTTTTATAGAAAAGATGGTCAGAGCTATGAAATAATATCGCTGACAATATTCAAAAACGAAAGAAGGATAATTATATTATGAAAAAATTTAAAATATTAGCAGGTATCTTGATTGCAGTCTGTATTTTATCCTTCGCCGGGGTTAAAACGGACTTTTTCGGTTTAATTCACGGCAATGACACTGCGACAACGGTTTCCACCTATACAAACGGCACCGTGCGGGAGAACGAATTTCTCCATAATACAGAGTTCATAACGGTAACAACTCCCGCACCGACCGCCGACATTGACAATACCGCAGAAACGCCCAACGTTACGGTATACAGAACAAAGTCGGGAAAATGTTATCATTCGCAAGGCTGTACTTATTTGAAATCAAGTATAGAAATTAATTTGAGTGATGCAAAACGTATAGGTTTGGAGCCTTGTTCAAAATGCAATCCGCCGAGATAAACGACGGATTGCTGAGCCTGTCGGCAAAATATTGCCGACAGGCGAAAAAAGTAATATATCACTTTTTTCAAAACTACTGTATGAAAAAATCAGAAGTTCCGTTGATTGGATTTTGAAGTGTCAAAATCCGAAACTTCTGATTTTATGCCGTTTCTGACGCACCTGTCGTCAGAAACGATTTAAATTTGAGGTTAGCACCTCAAACTCCCAATAATAAAGAAAACAAACCTTAACGGTTTGTCTGCAATCCGTGCAATCCGCCGAGATAAACGGCGGATTGCTTTTTTATTCGTAAATTTAGCAATTATTATGCGAAAACTATTGAAAAAAAAGCCAAAGTATGATATACTCAATCAAAAGATTGATTGAAAATTGCAAGGGGGGAAGATATGGCTGTATTCAACAAAGAAGCTCACGAAAAACGGAAAAACGAGCTTATGGAAAAATGCTTTGAGTGCTATGCCGAAAACGGCTTAAGCGGTGTGGGGATAAGAGCCTTGGGGCAGTATTGCCAGACAAATCCGGCAAATCTTTATACATATTTCAAAGACGTTGACGATTTGATTATTCAGTCAACCGAGTATTGTATGAGCAAAATTGAAGATGATTTTATGGCAAAAGCACCAACGTGCGCCGAGGACTTGGATAAATTTATCGACGAAATCCCGTACTGGACGGCAGAGACCCACGGCAAGAAATACCGTCTGATGTATCAGGTATATACACACCCGAAGTACCGTGAGTACGGCAAGAAATTTTTTGAGGGCGTTGACCGGCGTTACACCGAGTACGCAAATGCTCTGGCGGATAAACTCGGTATTTCGGCAGATATTCTTCGGGCAATGATTTTTGTATTTATACGTGCAAGCATACATTATGCATTGTTTGAAGATGAATTTTATCTGCAGGAACAGCTTAAACTGCTAAAAGCAGGCATAAGAATATATTTGGGGAAAATCGTTGATAAAGGAGGAAACAATTAAAATGAAAACAAAAAAGATTTTATCATTCGTTATATCACTGGCAATGTTTTTGTCGGTTGTGCCCGTAAACCGTATCACGGTTTCCGCCGCAAATTTGAATTTTTTTGCGGGCGGCAGCGGCACGGAGAAAGACCCGTATCTGGTTTCTACCATGCAGCAACTGCGGGCGGTGGCTGCCGTTGTAAATGACGGCAGTGAAGATTTCAGCGGTAAGTATATAGAGCTTGCTAACGACGTCAGCGTTCAGTTGGGAGGAAGCTGGAAGCCAATCGGTAACGGCAACCACCCGTTCAAAGGCACATTCGACGGCGCCGGACACAAGGTTACGGACATAGGTCTCAGGGACACGAGCAGTTCGGCTACTTTCTATGGTCTTTTCGGCAAATCGGAGGGTGCAATAAAAAATCTTGAGGTCAGCGGTACGATTACCGGACACAGTGTGGTAGGCGGTATTGTCGGAGATAACGGCGGACGAATTGAAAACTGCGTCAACAATGTTACCGTTACGGGCAGCGGATTTTATATCGGCGGTATTGCCGGATATACCCCAAGCGGTACAATCAAAAATTGTTACAACACCGGTTCGGTTACGGGCAAGGAAAGAGTCGGCGGTATTACCGGTAATCTTTTTGTTAACAATAAGATTGAAAACTGCTACAACAGAGGGCAGATCAGCGGAAATACCGACGTCGGAGCGATTGCGGGAGAAGGCAGCCACTACACTGTACAA
>CAKSPN010000090.1 GCA_934481375.1 uncultured Clostridia bacterium | reverse complement strand
CATCGTTACAGGTATCAATTCGCACAAGCCGGGATATATTGATGAAAGCCTTAAGGATCTCGAGCAGATCGTGGGCTTGCAGACAGACAAGCCGTTAAAGCGTGCATTTATGCCGTTCGGCGGTATCAAAATGGCTGAGGAGGCTTGCAGCACTTACGGCTACACGCCCAACCCCGAGCTTCACAAAATATTTACCGAATATCACAAAACTCACAACCAGGGAGTTTTTGACGTATACACACCCGAAATGCGTGCAATACGTAAGAACAAGATTGTAACAGGTCTTCCCGACACATACGGCAGAGGCAGAATTGTAGGCGACTACCGCCGTGTTGCACTCTACGGTATCGATATGCTTATCGAAAAGAAAGAGGAAGATTTCAAAAACTGCGCAAGCGAATCAATGTTTGACGATGAAATAAGACAGCGTGAAGAGCTGAGAATGCAGATTAACGCTCTCAAGCAGATGAAAACAATGGCAGAGTCATACGGCTTTGATATTTCACAGCCTGCAAAGAACGCAAAAGAAGCTTTCCAGTGGCTGTATTTCGGATACCTCGCCGCTATAAAGACACAGAACGGCGCCGCTATGAGCGTAGGACGTGTTTCAACATTCCTCGACATATATATTCAGCGTGACCTTGACAACGGCGTTCTCACAGAAAAAGAAGCTCAGGAATTAATCGATCATATGGTTATGAAGTTCCGTATGGTTAAGTTCGCACGTATACCGGCTTACAACGAACTGTTCTCGGGCGACCCCGTATGGGCAACTCTGAACGTCGGCGGTAAAGGCGTTGACGGCAGATCAATGGTAACAAAGAACGACTACCGTTTCCTGCACACTCTTGAAAATATGGGACCCTCACCCGAGCCGAACCTTACGGTTCTCTACTCGGAGGATTTACCGGAGGCATTCAAGCGCTATGCCGCTGCAATTTCGGTACGTACAAGCTCGATACAGTACGAAAGCGACGATGTTATGCGTCCCGTTTGGGGTGACGATTACGCTATCTGCTGCTGCGTATCTGCAACACAGACAGGTAAGGAAATGCAGTTCTTCGGTGCAAGAGCAAACCTTGCAAAGTGTCTCCTCTACGCTATAAACGGCGGTAAGGACGCTAAAACAAAGATGCAGGTAGGACCGACAGTTCCTCCCGTTACTTCGGAATATCTCGATTACGACGAAGTTATAGCAAAGTATGACAAGATGATGGACTGGCTTGCAAAGGTTTATGTTCGTACCTTGAACATAATCCACTATATGCATGATAAATATTACTATGAAGCCGCTGAAATGGCGCTTATCGATACGGACGTGCGCCGTACCTTTGCAACAGGTATTGCAGGATTCTCACACGTTGTAGACTCTCTTTCGGCAATCAAGTATGCGAAAGTAAAGGTTATACGTGACGAGGACGGCATTGCATGCGATTTTGAAACAACAGGCGACTTCCCCCGTTACGGAAACGACGACGACCGTGCGGACGATATTGCGGTATGGCTCTTAAAGACATTTATGGGCAAGGTAAAGAAGTGCCACACATACCGTAACTCCGAGCCGACAACGTCGATACTCACAATCACATCGAACGTTGTATACGGTAAAGCAACCGCCGGACTTCCCGACGGACGTAAAGCAGGAGAGCCGCTTTCACCGGGTGCAAACCCGTCATACGGCGCAGAAAAGAACGGACTTCTCGCTTCGCTCAACTCTGTTGCAAAGCTTCCGTACGAATATGCGCTTGACGGTATCTCAAATACGCAGACAATCAACCCCGACGCTCTCGGTCATAACGAGGACGAGCGTGTTACAAACCTTGTAAACGTTCTTGACGGTTACTTCCACAACGGCGCTCATCACCTTAACGTAAACGTATTCGGTAAGGAAAAGCTTATAGACGCTATGGAACACCCCGAAAAAGAAGAATATGCAAACTTTACTATCCGTGTTTCGGGATATGCGGTTAAGTTTATCGACCTTTCACGTGAGCAGCAGCTTGACGTTATAGCAAGAACCTGCCACTCATCGCTGTAATGAAAGGAATTATCCATTCAACGGAAAGCTTCGGCGCTGCGGACGGTCCCGGACTCAGATATGTTATATTTGTGCGGGGCTGCCGTATGCGATGCCGTTACTGCCATAATCCCGATACCTGGAGTGCGGAGGGCGGAGAGGAATATTCCGCCGATGAGGTTTTGAAAAAAGCACTGCGCTACAGAAACTACTGGAAAAAGGACGGCGGCATTACAGTCAGCGGCGGCGAGCCTCTTTTGCAGATAGATTTCCTTACGGAGCTTTTTAAAAAAGCCAAGGCAGAAGGAGTGAACACGGTAATTGATACCGCAGGCAATCCGTTCACACGTGAAGAGCCGTTTTTTAGCAAATTCAACGAGCTTATGAAGTACACGGATCTTCTGATGCTTGATATAAAGGAAATAAACCCCGAGCGCCACAAGGCACTTACGGGATTTGACAATGCAAACATTCTCGATATGGCAAGGTATCTTTCGGATATAAAAAAGCCTGTGTGGATAAGGCACGTACTTGTCCCGGGTCACACCGACTTTGACGAGGATTTGGACGCATTGGGCGAGTTTATTGACTCACTGCAAAACGTGGAGCGTGTCGAAGTTCTGCCGTATCATACTCTGGGGAAATTCAAGTGGGAAAATCTCGGTATAAAATATACGCTTGAAGATGTATCCCCCCCGACAGAGGAAAGAATAAAAAACGCCGAATTAAGAATTCACGCAAGATAAAAAATATAAGCGCCGTTTTTACGGCGCTTATATTTTTTTCGGAGCTAAAGCTTTAAAAACTCCTTTGAAGAGTGGAAACTTTTGATTTAATGGGGAATTAAATCAATCCGATACACATAATATATCATGTTAATCGTCAAAATAACAGTACAGCAAATATGCAATACCGCTTTATATTTGCCGAAAGCTTTATTGAACAACTCTCCCGCAAATACGAGAGCAACAGGCAATGCCATAATATTGTATTTTGCATACAAATAAAAATTACCCTTGGCAAGAGATACAAGCGCTCTTGTCATATAACAGGTGGGACACGGAATGCCCGTAATTTTAAAAACAATACAATGAATGTTCATAAAATTGCAAACGCACGTTATAAAAACAAACAAAAACAGAATTTTTGTTTCCTGCCCGAATTTTTCATTAAACGAGTGCCATAACATTGTTAAAGTTTAAGTCTCTTGTTTTCTTTGTAATAGTAAACCAGTCAACGACTGTCAGAATACCGCATACTCCGGCGGTTAAAAGCTTTAATATACCTATTCCGGTATCACCCAGCATAAATCTGTCTACTCCCAGTCCACCGAGGAAAATAGAGAACAGAAGAAGGGTGGTAGGATCCTTTAATTCTATTGTGGAAACCAATGAGAATTTTTCTTCGTCCATTGTTTTCAGCTTATCTTTTAAATACATAATCTTTTCCGGCGGAAAAAACTTTTGATTTGTCATAATAAACATATCAACTTTTTGCTGTTCCATACTTATACCAATCCTTTCCGTGCCTGCGGCACAAAGCCGAAGAAATTTTTCTTCGGACTTTATCATTTTATATTTTGACATTCACTAAATGTCATTTTCTACAGTATATCATGATATTGTTATTTTGTCAAGCACTAAATGTCAAAAAGAGGTATATTATGTTTAAAAATAAGTCAAAAACAGGGAAAAACAATATTTGCGGCGAAAAAATTTATATACTGCGAAAACAGCATATTCCGAAGATGTCACAGAGAATACTTGCGGAAAAATTGCAGATTAACGGGATTGATGTTGATAAAAACGCCGTTCAGCGCATCGAAAGCGGCGAACGCTTTGTTACCGATATAGAACTAAAGGTTATTGCGCAAATATTCAACACATCGGCAGACGAGCTTTTAAAATAAACCTCTGCGGATTGTGGTCACATTTTACACTGTGCTTTGCAGGGCAAGAACTTGTTCTTGCCGAAAATAGGGTGTTGCAGCGCAACACCCTATTTTATACTGTTATAGGTATCAATAATGATATTTTTTACCTTGTCGCTGTCCTCGATATCCTCTATCATATACTGCGGCTTTGCGCCATCATACGGGATTTCTTTCGGCATATTGTATTTTTCGTTGCCACTTGTGATTTTTACAAGCACTCTGTTATCGTAAATTCCGCCGATAAGCTTTTTATTGTAATAAAGCAAATACTCACCCATCATCGCACGGCAGCTTATTTCGCCCGTATCCGCCAGACATTCGAGCACAAAATTCTTATATTCTTTCGATGTTGCCATTATCCTTTCCTCCTTGAACGAAATTCCTCCGGAATATCTTCCTCTTTCATATTTTTATGCACGGCACACGTGCCTGCTTTTTTTGCCGTTTCGTAATACCAGTGCTTGTAGTTAAGCGTTTCAAGCGTTTTTTTGAGCTGTTCCTGCTCCCTCAAAACGGCGTCACGCTGTCTGTCGATAAGCTCCAGGCGCTTTTCTATCGTGGAGTCGCCCTCCATACACCAGTCTATAAATTTCTTTATTTCCTTAATCGGCATACCCGTCTTTTTTAAGCACTCTATTACCGCCAGCCACTCCAGGTCGGAGTCCTTAAACATTCTTATGCCGCTTCCGCTCCTTTCCACGAACGGCAGCAGACCTTCTTTATCATAATATCTCAGCGTTGACGGCGCAACACCTATTTTTTTTGCTATTTCCCCTACAGTGTACAGCATTTTTTTTAAATCTCCCGTAAAAATTTTTCAAAAAACTCTTGACTTAAAGTATACTTTAAGTTGTAGAATATAAATGAACTTTAAGATATTATATCATTTAATAATATCGATGTCAAGGAGGAAGAATAAAAATGGTTAAACAAACTGCAGGCAGAGACAGTTTAGGCGAGTTTGCACCTAAGTTTGCAGAGCTTAATGACGATGTGCTTTTCGGCGAGGTATGGTCAAGGGAGAACAAGCTTTCATTGAAAATGCGCTCAATTCTTACAATCAGCGCACTTGTGAGCAAGGGTATGGTTGACAGCTCCTTTGAATATCACGCAAGAACGGCAAAAGCAAACGGCGTGACAAAAACGGAAATGGCGGAAATACTTACGCACCTTGCTTTCTATGCAGGCTGGCCCAATGCATGGGCGGCTTTCAGGGTAGTCAAGGACGTATATGCGGACGGCGGTGAGCCGGAGCATGGCG
Source organism: uncultured Clostridia bacterium (assembly GCA_934481375.1). GTDB lineage: Bacteria > Bacillota > Clostridia > UBA1381 > UBA1381 > UBA4716. Next base: position 1,828 of record CAKSPN010000090.1, on the reverse strand, counting down.
GAATGTTCGGCTTGGGCGAGCCTAACAGCGCATATGCAAAGTATTTTATCGGAAACAGCTATCTTAAACCGCTTACCGACCCGAAACAGACCGTATTTATCGCAAACGTAACCTTTGAACCGGGCTGCCGCAACAACTGGCACATTCACAAGGCAAAAAGCGGCGGCGGTCAATTGCTTCTGTGCATAGACGGCGAAGGCTGGTACCAGGAGGAGGGCAAAGAGGCGCAAAGCCTTAAATGCGGCGACGTGGTTACCATTCCCGCAAACGTCAAACACTGGCACGGCGCAAAAGCGGACAGCTGGTTTTCGCACTTAGCTGTGGAATGTCCCGGCGAGGAAACGTCAAATCAATGGCTTGAGCCTGTTGATGATGAACACTATTCAAAATTATAACGGAGGGATTTACTATGAAATTTGATTTTACCTATTACAACCCGACAAAAATTTATTTCGGAAAAACAGCTCTCGGCAATTTGTCCGACGAGCTTAAAAACTACGGCGAGAACATACTTCTAATATACGGAAAAAACTCCGTCAAGAAAAGCGGACTGTATGACAAAGTAATTGAAATACTCAACTCGGCAGACAAAAAAGTTACCGAACTTTTGGGAATTAAGTCGAACCCGTCATACTCACAGCTTCTTGAGGGCGCACGGCTTGTACGTGAGAACAACGTTGACCTTATACTTGCTGTCGGCGGCGGCTCGGTAATAGACTGCGCAAAGGGAATTTCCGTATCGGCATACTGCGAGGGCGATCCCTGGCAGAGATACTGGGTAAACTTTGAGGACGTGGACAACAAAATCGTACCCGTTGCCTCCATACTCACAATGGCAGGCACAGGCTCCGAAATGAACGGCGGCTCGGTAATCACAAACGAAGAAAAAATGCTCAAAAACGGCAGAGTATTCCCGTCAAACGTGAACCCGAAATTCTCCGTTTTAAACCCCGAATACACATACACCGTTCCGAAATATCAGATGGTCAGCGGTATTTTTGACACGATGTCACATCTTATGGAGCAGTATTTCTCGGGCGACGACGACAACACCACCGATTACGTACTTGAGGGAGTTATGCGCTCACTCGTACACAGCGCACGTGCGGCGCTTAAAAATCAGCAGGATTACGAGGCACGCAGTAATATTATGTGGTGCGCAACAATAGGACTTAACACCATTACGGGACTTTCAAAGGAACAGGACTGGGAAGTGCATATGATTGAACATCAGATAGGCGCATACACCGACTGCGCTCACGGCGCAGGACTTGCCGTTGTTTCCGTTCCGTATTACAAATACATCTGCAAGTATGCTCCCGAAAAATTTGCACGCTTTGCAAGAAACGTATGGGGCGTCAGCGAAGATGATACGGACGCCGTTACGGCTCTTGGAATTGAAAAGCTTAAGGATTTTATAAAAGAACTCGGATTGCCGCTTACACTGCGTGAGCTTGGCGCATCGGAGGATATGTTACCGCTTATTGCAAATTCGACCGTTCCGGGCGGCGGATACAAAAAAATGACCGCAGAGGATATACTGACGGTGCTTAAGGAATGTTATTAATATCAGCGTAAACAAACAAGCCGAACCTGATTGGTTCGGCTTGTTTTGTTTCGGCAGGAGTCAAGCCCTTGCCCTGCGGCGATTGCGGTAATTGCAAACGCAATCTGTCGGGGTTGATGCCATCATCAACCCGAATGTATTATCACATACATTTTACGGTTTCCGCAAACGAAAACAAATTTCCGTAGGGGTCGAGGTAGATTATAATATCAAGTGCAATAAAATATAGACTTCATACTCAACATAGTGTAAAATATAATT
>CAKSPN010000089.1 GCA_934481375.1 uncultured Clostridia bacterium | reverse complement strand
AAAAAATTATTCGATATATCTTGATAAGGAAACCGATATTCTTTACGGATATATTGAGATAGAAAACAGCGAGCGCTGGGACGCAAGCGCCCAAACGGATATATGTCAAAAGTGGTGGGCGTATATGGCGGATATTATGGAAACAAATCCCGATAACAGCCCCGTATCGACTGACCTTGAGGAAGTATTTCATCTTGACTGACAGAAACGGAGGAACATTGTGATAGAAGTTTCGATAGTGAACAAAGACGGACGGACGCTTTATAAGTGCAAGGATAAATATGTTGATTTTATATACAACGGCGAGTATTCCGAGGGCGATAAAATAGTTATACTGAAAAAGGATACGGAGCATCTTGCAATACAGCTTGACGAAACGTTAGCCGAAAGTATCATATATTCAACATCAAATCGGATTGTATTTGAAATCCCGTTCGGCAGATTGAGAGAAGGCTATGACAAAAACGCTTTTTGCGCAGATAAGCACAGAATAAGGGTTTATGAGCCGGAGGAAGACGTTAAATACGGCTTGAGAAATATTGCGCTCAATTCTCACGATGTGAGAGGAAAGGGAAAATACTTTCCTCATGCATATGCAAACCTTGTAACAAGAGAAGATGTTTGTTTTTTCGAGAGAAATGCAATTGACGGAATTAAGAATAATCAAGGGCATGGAGCGTATCCGTACCATTCATGGGCGGGCGGTGCGAGAGAGGATTTGGAATATTACATTGACTTCGGAACAGAGGTTGAAATTGAAAAGATAATATTCTATCTTCGGGCGGATTTTCCGCATGATACATACTGGAAATCGGTAGATGTTGAGTTTGACGACAAAACAAAGCAGACTGCGCATTTTGTAAAAACAGCCGACGGGCAGGAACTATGTCTGCCCGAAGCAAAGGTAACGCAAAAAATTCACTTGACCGATTTTAAGCAAGCCGAATTGCCGTTCTCGTGGGCGGCTTTATCGCAAATAGAGGTTTATGGAAAATATATTAAGGAGGACTTAAGTAAAATGGAAATCAGATGTGCATCAAATCCAAAGGACGTAAAAAATTATGACACGGACAGATTAAGAGAGGAATTTCATATTTCAAAGCTGTTTACAAAAGATAATATCAGAATGGTCTACAGCCATATTGACAGAATTATCACAGCCGGTTTAATGCCCGTTTATCAGGAATTAAAGTTAGAGGGCGGAAAAGAACTGGCGTCGGATTATTTTCTCGAAAGACGTGAAATGGGCTGCATAAATATCGGCGGCAAAGGTATTATCACGGTTGACGGAACGGAATATGAAATGAACCCCCGTGACGGTATATATATCGGTATGGGCAACAAAGAAATTACCTTTAAGAGCGCAGATGAGGAAAACCCCGCAAAATTCTATGTATCTTCATGTCCTGCGCATAAATCGTATCCGATTGTTAAAATTGATATTACCAAGGCAAAAAAAGTACCTTGCGGAAGTGTTGAAGATTGTAACAAAAGAGTTATCAATCAGTATATACACCCCGAAGTAATGCAATCCTGTCAGCTTGCAATGGGTCTGACACAGCTGGAATTGGGTTCAAACTGGAACACAATGCCCTGTCATACTCACGACAGACGTATGGAGGTTTATCTGTATCTTGATATGGGCGAAGATGATGCGGTATTCCATATGATGGGCGAGCCCAATGAAACAAGACATATTATTATGCACAACGAAGAAGCGGTTATTTCGCCGAGCTGGTCGATACATGCAGGCGTAGGCACTAAGAATTATTCATTCATCTGGGCAATGTGCGGCGAAAATCAGGAATTTGACGATATGGACTTTATAGAAACAAAAGATTTGAGATAAAGGGGTGTTTTTGATGTTTGATTTAACAGGAAAAGTAGCGCTTGTTACTGGCGCATCATACGGGATAGGCTATGCTATTGCAAAAGGCTTTGCAAATGCCGGCGCAAAAATAGTATTTAATGATATAAATGAAGAATTGTTAAGTAAAGGACTTGAAAGCTACAAAGCCGACGGTATCGACGCCAAAGGCTACGTGTGCGATGTAACAAACGAAGCGGCGGTAAACGCTATGGTAAAGGATATTGAAGAAACTGTCGGAGTTATTGATATTCTTGTAAACAATGCAGGAATAATTAAAAGAATACCCATGACGGAAATGTCGGCGGAGGATTTCAGAAAGGTAATAGATGTTGACCTTAATGCTCCGTTTATCGTTTCAAAAGCGGTTATTCCGTCGATGATTAAAAAGGGCGGCGGTAAAATTATCAATATCTGCTCGATGATGTCGGAGCTTGGCAGAGAAACCGTTTCCGCTTATGCGGCGGCAAAGGGCGGATTAAAAATGCTTACAAGAAATATCTGCTCGGAATACGGCGGATACAATATTCAGTGCAACGGTATCGGACCGGGTTATATCGCAACGCCGCAGACCGCACCTTTAAGGGAAACTCAGCCTGACGGCTCCAAGCATCCGTTTGATTCGTTTATCTGCGCAAAAACTCCTGCCGGCAGATGGCTTAACCCCGAAGAACTTGTCGGACCTGCCGTATTTTTGGCGTCAAGCGCTTCCGATGCGGTAAACGGACATATTCTTTATGTAGACGGCGGCATACTTGCTTATATCGGAAAGCAGCCGCAATAAGAAAATCCAAATCGTTCGAAAATTATATGTTTTATATTGACAAATGCCCTTAAAAATGCGATAATATATAAATAGGTATTTATTAATGTATTTGGAGGTCTACAATGGCAGCAAAAATAATTCTTCTTGCCGTGTGCGCAGTGGCTCTTGTTTTAAGCTACAGAGGCAAATGGGTTTTGAAAACGTTCAAGTTTGCGGAGCTGACGGAAAAGAACATAATAATTTTAAAATGTGCGGCGCTTGTAATTGCGGCTGCTGCTTTTGTATTCAATTTCTTCATATAACAAACGAACAGGAGAAGAACGATGGAGGATTCAAAAAACATAGCAAAAAACTATGACCCTGCCGAGTTTGAGGACAGGCTTTACAATGAATGGGTCGAAAAGGGTTATTTTCATGCGGAAATCGATAAGGACAAAAAGCCGTTTACAATAGTAATTCCGCCCCCGAACGTAACGGGTCAGCTTCATATGGGACACGCCCTGGACGAAACATTGCAGGACGTGCTTATAAGATATAAGCGTATGCAAGGGTATTCCGCACTGTGGGTTCCCGGAACGGATCACGCAGGTATCGCAACACAGATAAAGGTTGAGGAGGATTTGCGTGTAAACGAAGGTCTTACAAGATACGACCTCGGACGTGAAAAATTCCTCGAGCGTGTGTGGGACTGGAAGAACAAGTTCGGCAGCAGAATTATAAATCAGCTTAAAAAGATAGGCTCGTCCTGCGATTGGGACAGAGAACGCTTTACAATGGACGAAGGCTGTTCAAAAGCGGTTAAGGAGGTTTTTGTAAACCTTTATAATAAGGGTCTTATCTATCAGGGTTCAAGAATAATAAACTGGTGTCCGCACTGCATAACCGCTCTTTCCGATGCGGAGGTAGAGCATGCGGAGCAGGCAGGTCATTTCTGGCACATAAAATATCGTGTAAAGGGCAGTGACGATTGCGTTATAATCGCAACAACACGTCCCGAAACGATGTTCGGCGATACCGCCGTTGCGGTAAATCCCGATGATGAACGCTATAAGGATTTGGTGGGCAAAACTCTTATTCTTCCGCTTGTGGGCAGAGAAATCCCCGTTATTGCGGACGAATACGTTGATAAAGAATTCGGTACGGGATGCGTAAAGATAACCCCTGCGCATGACCCGAACGACTTTGAAGTAGGACAGCGCCATAACCTCGAACAGATAAAGGTTATGAACGATGACGCCACAATGAATTCATACGCCGGCAAGTACGAGGGTATGGACAGATACGAGTGCCGCCGTGCAATGGTTGAGGAGCTTAAGGAACAGGGACTTCTCGTAAAGGTAGAGGAGCATACGCATAATGTAGGTCAGTGCTACCGCTGCGGAACGACCGTTGAGCCGATTATATCAAAGCAGTGGTTTGTAAAAATGGCGCCTCTTGCAGGCCCGGCAATAGATGCGGTTAAGAATAAGGAAACGGAATTTGTGCCGGAACACTTTGAGAAAGTGTATTTCCATTGGCTCGAAAATATCCGTGACTGGTGTATTTCACGTCAGCTTTGGTGGGGACACAGAATACCTGCGTTCTACTGCGATGACTGCGGCGAAATGGTTGTAACAAAAGAGGACAGCGCAGTATGCCCGAAATGCGGCAAGCCCATGCGCCAAGACCCCGATACGCTCGACACGTGGTTCAGCTCGGCTCTGTGGCCGTTCTCAACTCTCGGCTGGCCCGAAAAAACGCCTGAGCTTGAATATTTTTATCCCACAAGCGTGCTTGTTACGGGTTATGACATAATCCCGTTCTGGGTAATGCGAATGATGTTCTCGGGAATAGAGCATACGGGCGAAGTACCGTTTGGCAAGGTATTTATTCACGGTCTTGTGCGTGACTCGCAGGGCAGAAAGATGTCAAAGTCGCTCGGGAACGGTATAGATCCGCTTGAGATAATATCAAAGTACGGTGCGGACGCTTTAAGATTTAATCTTGCAACGGGAAACGCACCCGGAAACGATATGCGTTTCTATATAGAACGTGTTGAAAACGGACGTAACTTTGCGAACAAGATATGGAACGCATCAAGATTTACAATGATAAATCTTGAAATAACGGAGAACAAACTGCCGCCTTTGGAGGATTTGCAGCTTGAAGATAAGTGGATACTTTCAAAGTATAACAGCACCGTAAAGCTTGTAACGGATAATCTCGATAAGTTTGAGCTGGGAATTGCCCTTTCAAATCTTTACGATTTTATATGGGAAAGCTTCTGCGACTGGTATATTGAGCTTGTAAAGCCGAGACTGTTCGATAAGGAAAATCCGACAGGCAAAACGGCACAGTACGTGCTGACATATGTTCTGTCGCACACAATGCAGTTATTGCACCCGTTTATGCCGTTTATCACCGAGGAAATATGGCAGCATCTTCCGCACGAGGGCGAAAGCATAGTTGTTTCGCAGTGGCCGAAGTATGACGAGTCGCTGTCGTTTACAGAGGAAGAAGCGGATATGACGCTTATTATGGACGCCGTTTCGGCTGTAAGAAACAGACGTGCCGAAATGAACGTTGCACCGTCAAGAAAGGCTAAGGTTATAATCGTAACCGATAAGCCGGAGGTGTTTAAAAACGGCGGACATTTCTTTGTAAAACTTGCGTCGGCAAGCGAAACCGAGGTAAGAACAGACAAGAACGGCATAGACGCAAATGCGGTAAATATCGTTGTTCCGTCTGCGGAAATATATCTGCCCATGAGCGAGCTTGTGGATAAAGACAAGGAACTCGAACGCCTTAACGCCGAAAAGAAAAAGCTTGAAGGCGAGATAAAGCGTGTAGAGGGTAAGCTCGGCAACAAAGGCTTTGTCGACAAAGCACCGCAGAAGGTGGTTGACGAGGAGCGTGCCAAGGGCGAGAAGTACAAGGCTATGCTTAATAAGGTTTTGGAGAACATAGCAAGTATGGAAAATATGTAATCAGAGAGAAGCTGTTGCATAATGTGACAGCTTCTTTGCTTTTGAACGGAGATTGGTATGACTTACGAAGAAGCACTTTTGTATATTCACGGTATTCCGAAATTCAGGCGTCCTTTGGGGAATGCACAGCTTGAACGGCTTTTGCATATACTCGGCAATCCGCAGGACAGGCTGAAATTTATACACATTGCAGGCACGAACGGCAAAGGCTCGTGCGCCGCAATGACCGCCTCGGTGCTGAAAGCACAGGGGTACGTTACGGGTATGTACACCTCGCCGTTTATAGAACGCTTTAACGAGCGCATACAGATAAACGGCGTGCAGATAGGTGATGATGAGCTTGCACAATATACGGAGCGTGTAAAAACGGCAATGGAGGAGAACGGTGCGTATGTATCGGAATTTGCGTTTATAACGGCGGTGGCGTTTTTGTATTTTTACGAGAAAAATTGCGATATTATTGTGCTTGAAGCAGGTATGGGCGGCAGACTTGACGCAACAAACGTTATAAAAACACCACTTGTTTCGGTGCTTATGTCGATAGGACTTGACCATACGCAGTATCTCGGCGAAACAATAGAGGAAATAACGCTTGAAAAATGCGGAATAATAAAGAATGGCGGAACCGTTGTATCGTATCCGAACGACAGCGTTAAGGATATAATCATATCGGAATGTAAAAAGCACGGCGCAGAGTTTTTGTTTGCCGATATACCCGCACCGTGCAATGACGGCTTTCTGTATAAGGGCAGGGAATATGCGCTTTCTTTAAAAGGCACATATCAGCCGTATAATGCGGCGGCAGTTATCGAAATAATCAACGCATTGCGCCGAAAAGGCTTTGAGGTAAGCGAAGATGCGCTTGAGTACGGACTTTCACATACCGAATGGAAAGCGAGATTTGAATACGTCGGCAAAAATGTGATAATAGACGGAGCGCATAATCCCGACGGGATTGCGGCATTGAAAAAATCATTGCTTGCGCTTGACAAAAGAATTATCCTCGTAATGGCGATGATGTCGGATAAAAATTATGCCGAGTGCATACGCGACATATCGGAAATTGCGGAATGTACCGTTGCGGCGGAGGTAAACACGGAGCGCTCGCTAAAAGCAGCTGAAATAGCCGCCGTACTTGAAAAATCGGGTGCGAAGTATAAAATTATACCCGATATACGCTCAGCCGTTTCGGAGGCGGTAAGGCTTGCAGGAGTGGACGGCATTGTCTGCGTGTGCGGTTCGCTGTATCTCGCAGGCGATACGGAAAAAATTTTTTCAAAAAGTACTTGCAAATAAAAGCAAAATATGCTATACTTACAGTTGGTGTTCTTTGCACCGAAAAATTGAAGAAAGGAGGAGTATATATGAAGGAACCAACACCTCCCGATTATAAACAGACTACTATTACCTGCGCTTGCGGAAATGTTATCGAAACAGGTTCAACCAAAGAGAATATC
>CAKSPN010000088.1 GCA_934481375.1 uncultured Clostridia bacterium | reverse complement strand
ACATTATTCAGTCGGGAGGACGGTGCAACCGTGAAGGCGGAAAAGATAATGCGGACGTGTTTGTGTTTGAAACGGAAGAAATAATAAAACCGCTCAGGCTGAAAGCCAATATAACACGTGCATTGTTTGAGGAATTTGAAAGCATAGACAATGAAGATTGTATAAAGGAATATTACAGAAGGCTTTTTGCGGCGGACGGTGATATTTTAAGAACGAAAACAATAACGTCTCTTATGAACGGCTGTCTGCGTATCGACATAATCCCGTTCCGCAGTTATTCGGAAAGGTTTAATTTTATAGAAAGCGAATCATATGCGGTTGTTATTCCGTGTGATGACAATGAAGACCTTCTGACTAAGGTTAAATACGGAGGACTCAGTGCAAAAAGAGATTTGCAGAAGTACAGTGCGTCTGTTTACGGATATGAGCTTGACGAATTAAGAAAAATGGGCGTTGTTGAAGAAATCGGAGATGTATTTGTTCTGGCGGTAAATGATTATTACAGCGAAGAATACGGACTCGATAAAAATAAAATTATAACTACAATTATTTAAGGAGGGTTTTATGTGGGATATGGATTTAAAATACTTATAAGCGGCGACTATGCCTGCTTTACACGTCCCGAAATGAAGGTTGAGCGTGTGAGCTATGATGTTCCTACGCCCGGAGCGCTCGAAGGTATAATCAAAAGCGTATACTGGAAACCGGCAATCAGATATGTAATAGACAAAATATATGTATTTAAGCCGATTAATTTTATCAATATACGCCGCAATGAGGTTAAGGAAAAAATAAGCTTTTCGGGCGTGAAAAAACGTATGAAAGGTGACGACAACAGTATTGAAATATATACAAAGGACTGCATCAACCAAAGAAATGCCATGATTCTTAAAGACGTATGCTACGGCGTTGAATTTCATTTTGAAATGACAGGTATACGCAGTGACAGAGATGATGACAATGAGGAAAAGCACTGTAAAATTCTTATGCGGCGGCTGAAAAAAGGTCAGTGCTTTAAACAGCCGGTACTCGGCTGCCGTGAATTTCCGGTAAGTTCAATCGAATTGACAGACTCTTTTGATGACTTTAAAGCACCGAAGGAGTTAAAGGGCGATTTGGATCTCGGATTTATGCTCTACAGCCTTAAATTCCGTGACGGCGGAGTGCCCGAGGATAACGATTGGGAAAAACGCAGATTTTCCGATGAGGCGGACGCTGTGTTTTACCGTCCGCATATGACGGACGGAATTATCGATGTTGAAAAATATCGTGAAACGATAATAGGAGAGGAGGGATAAAATGCTTATAAGTGCTTTGAACGATTATTATGACATTTTAAGTGCAGACGGGAAAGTTGCGGAGAACGGTTTTTGCTTTTTCGATGTTACGCATATGATTATGCTCAAACCCGACGGCAGGCTTGCCGATATTATTGACGTACGCAGAACCGTCAAAATCAGCAAAGATAAAGAACGCCTTGTTCAAAAAAACATATGTCTGCCGGAGCGTACGCAAAAGCCGGGAATTGATTTTAACATTGCCGAGCACAGACCGCTGTACATCTTCGGATTAAACCGTAATTCCAAAACGGGCGAATTTACAGACGAAGATAAAACATGTAAAGCTCAGAAATCGCATGACTGCTTCGTAAAAGGAACGCTTGAATATACAGAGGGTATGACCTCCGAAATTGTAACGGCGTTAAGAAATTTTTGCAACAGCTGGAACCCGAAAGATGAAACGGAAAACGTTTTGCTTGCGCAGCTAGGCAAGGATTATGATACCGCAAAATGCTGTTTTGCGCTTGACGGCCACCCGGAACAGCTTGTAAGCGACATGAAAGGCGAAATAGCCCAAAAGGTGAGGAGGTCGCAGAATAAGGACAGTGTTCCGGACGGCATATGCGCCGTTACGGGAAAAAAGGATACAATAGCCCGTCTGCATAACAAGATAAAAGGCGTAAGGGGAGCGCAGGCATCGGGCGGCTCTATGGTGTGTTTTAACAACAGTGCCGAGGAGTCGTACGGAAAGGAACAGTCATACAACAGTTCTGTTTCCGAAACTGTTATGAAGCGTTATACCGCATCGCTGAATACTCTTTTAGCGGATGAAAACCACAGAATGTATCTGGATGATATGACAATCGTGTTCTGGTCTATGAACAAGTTTGACGGAAAAGAAAACGATATGTTTAAGGCGGTAATGGGAGAATCCTCCGATGACGGTTCCGATAACATGGATATAGGTAACACAATTAAAAACGCTGTAAACGCACTGTGTTTGGGTAAAACAATTGATTACGATGCGGTGGATATAGATGAAAATACGGATTTTTATGTAGTGGGCCTTTCGCCGAATGTGTCGAGAATTTCCGAGCGCTTTGTATGCCGAAAAAAGTTCGGTGATATTTTCACAAATACATTACAGCACCAGGTAGATATGATGTTGGGCGAAGAATACAAACAAATTTCGATGTGGAGGTTGTTTAAGGAGTTAAAGCTTGAAAATAGTTCAAACGATAAAGTTCCGCAGCCGATTATATCGGCAATGTTTATTGCAATTTTAAACGGGACAAAATATCCCGACACCTTGCTCTCATCAGCCGTAAGGCGTGTTAAAACAGAACGCAGAGTGAATTATATAAAAGCAGGCATAATTAAAGCTTGTTTAAATAGAAAAATGCGAATTAATAAAGAAAAGGAGGAGATTGGTATGGCACTGGATATAAACAACAAAAATCAGGCTTATCTTTGCGGCAGACTGTTTGCCGTTCTTGAAAGGATACAAAACAATGCAAGCGGAGGCAATTTAAACCGCACAATCAAGGACGCTTATTTCTCATCAGCCTGCTCAAAGCCATCATCGGTTTTTCCGAAGCTTGTAAAGCTTGCGCAGTATCATTTGGTCAAGGACGACTATGCCTTGAACAATAAAAAGCTGCTCGGAGAAATAATCGACGGACTGAATAATGAGTTTCCGCAAACACTGTCGCTTAACGAACAGGGAAAATTCATTATAGGATATTATCAGCAAACAGAAGAATTTTTTAAGAAAAGCAAGTAAAAGAAAGGAAGAATGAAAATGAAAACAATAAATAATCGATACGAATTTAGTGTTATTTTTGAGGTTGAAAACGGTAATCCCAACGGTGATCCCGATGCGGGGAATATGCCGAGAGTTGATCCCGAAACATCTTTGGGACTTGTTACCGATGTATGCATAAAGAGAAAGATAAGAAATTATGTTGAATTGAAAATGGAGGGTGAGCCGGGATATAATATTCTGGTTAGACCGGACAAGGCGCTTAACACCAAATTCACCGAAGCGTATGAGGCACAGGGACTTAAAACGGGTCAAAAAGGAAAAAATGAGTCTGATGTGCTCGCCGCAAGAGATTACATATGCAAAAACTACTTTGATGTACGTACTTTCGGCGCAGTTATGAGTACAGGCGATGATCCCTGCGGCATTGTAAGAGGTCCTGTTCAGATAAGCTTTGCCAAAAGCGTTGATCCGATATACATTCAGGATATTACAATCACACGTCAGGCAAGAACAACGGTTGCCAAAACCGAAACCGGAAATACCGAAATGGGAAGAAAGAGCATAGTTCCGTACGGACTTTACAGAGCAGACGGATATATCTCTGCAAATCTGGCGCAGAAAGTTACGGGATTTTCAGAGGAGGATCTGGACTTGCTTTGGGAAGCAATAATCAATATGTTTGAAAATGACAGAAGTGCGGCACGTGGAAAAATGTGCGTGCGTGCATTATATGTGTTCAAGCATGATACGGAAATAGGAAACGCTCCGGCGCATATCTTATTTGATAAAATCAAAATATCAAAAAAAGAGGGTGTTGTTTCGCCGAGAAGCTTTGACGATTATACCATAGAGGTTGACAAAAATATGCCCGACGGAGTACATTTTACGGAAATGATATGATTAACATAAGAAGTATTCAACATTATATGTACTGCCCGAGGAGATTTGCACTGCTTGAAATTAATGAGGACTGGGCGGAAAATGTATTTGTTGTCAAAGCAAATATAATGCATGACAAGGTACATTCTGCCGAGCACATCGTAAGAAGTGCAAACAAGATCGAGCTTAGTTCTGTGGTTTTGTACAATGATGAGTTGGAACTGTACGGCGTGGCGGATTGCGTTGAATTTACCAATAACAGTCAAGGAAGCTACATAAAACAGCTCGGTGGCAAATACAGCGTAAAGGTTATTGAATATAAACCAAAACGTCCCAAAGAGGGGTATAATGAAACCGATGCAATTCAGGTTTTTGCGCAGAAATTGTGTGCAGACAGTATTTTCGGCTGTTGCTCATCGGGCGCTATATACTATTCGGATGTGAGAAAGCGTGTGGAATTGCCGTTTGAGGAAAAGTATGATTATTATATGGATTTGCTCAAACGCCTGACAGACGGAATGAACGAATGTATACAAAACGGATACATTCCGAATAAGCGCCGTGACAGAAATTGCAGCGGCTGCTCGCTCAGTGACGTATGTTTTCCGAAAAATACTGAGTACAGCGTGAAAAAAATAATATCGGAGGCTGAGGAAGTATGCGAAAACTTTTAAATACTCTCTATATAACCGAGGAGGATATATATTTGACATTAGACGGCGAAAATGTGGTTTGCCGCCGTGACGGGGAAGTCAAACTGCGTCTGCCGTTGGTTAATATTGAGGAAATAATATGCTTCAGTTATCTCGGGTGTTCACCGGCGCTTATGGGAAAATGCGTCCGCAACGGAATTTCAATAAGCTTTTTATCGCCGTACGGGAACTTTGAGGCAAGAGTGCAGGGGAGAGCAAAAGGAAATATTTTGCTCAGGCAAAAGCAGTTTTCGCTTTTTGAAAATCCCCCTGTACTGCTTCGGCAGAATACGGTAGCAACAAAGCTTGCAAATACGGCGAGCGTTGTAAGGCGCACGATTAAGGATCACCCGGAGGTGAACAATGACGGAAGCTTGTCACATTGTATTGAACTGCTTACGGAATATGCAAACAGCGTTTATGATGAAGACGATGTTCAAAAAATACTCGGCATAGAGGGTAAAGGTTCGGCGGCTTATTTTGATATTTTTGATAAGCTGATTTTACAGCAAAAGGACGATTTTGCTTTTTGCACAAGAACCAAAAGACCGCCGTTGGATCGTGTAAATGCACTGCTTTCTTTTATCTACACAATATTTGCGTGTGATTATGCGGCTGCGCTCGAAAGTGTCGGTTTGGACAGCTATATGGGCTATTACCATGCAATGCGTCCCGGACGTACGTCATTGGCAAGCGATTTGATCGAGGAGGCACGCTGTATTGCAGAACGCTTTGTACTCACAATGATTAATCTGAAAATCATCAGGGCAAGTGATTTTGATGTGCAAGTGACCGGAGCGGTTTTGCTGAACAAAGACGGAAAGAGAAAAGTTCTTGAGAAATGGCAGGAAAAAAAGAGAACAGATATTATTCACCCTTATCTGAAGCAAAAAATAAAGCTCGGACTTCTTCCTTTTGTTCAGAGTATGCTTTTGGCAAAGTATATACGTGGTGAAATAGAAGAATATCCGTGTTATATTGTAAAGTAGGTGATTTTATATGATGGTCTTGGTAAGTTATGATGTATCCACCTCAACCGCAGAGGGGCGCCGCCGGCTGAGAAAAGTGGCAAAGGAATGTGTTAATTACGGTCAGAGAGTTCAAAACTCGGTTTTTGAGATAGATACAGACTACGGGACGTTTTTAAAAGTAAAAAACCGCCTTACAGCGCTTATAAATGTGAAAGAGGACAGTCTAAGAATGTATTATCTCGGGAATAAGTGGGAAAAAAGAATAGAGCATTTCGGGATAAAGGAATCATATAATCCCGAGGGGACTCTTATCATATAGCGAACGTCGGTTAATATTAAAATACCGCATAGGTTCGCTTAAGAAAAATAAGATACTGTGCAGAAAATGCGGAAGTTTGTCTGTGTAAAAACTATATATAGATAAGGAAAATACCGTATACACATTATCAAGGGTTGCGCCCCGCACGGGGCGCGTGAGTTGAAATCCCGTATTGATGAAAAAATGTAGGGTGGTTAGGTTGGGTTGCGCCCCGCACGGGGCGCGTGAGTTGAAATATTTTCCTGACAACGAATTGCCGTTCAGGGCAGGTTGCGCCCCGCACGGGGCGCGTGAGTTGAAATCCTTTTTATATTCAAATAATTCATTGGGTGAAATGGTTGCGCCCCGCACGGGGCGCGTGAGTTGAAATGCTTGTATCTGCTGCGTCTTTCAAATCCGAAATTGGTTGCGCCCCGCACGGGGCGCGTGAGTTGAAATTTCGACTGCGCATTTATCGCCCCTGTTGTTGTCCCACCGTTGCGCCCCGCACGGGGCGCGTGAGTTGAAATACGGGAACGTGAGATAACAAAGCAATCCGTGTTTCCGTTGCGCCCCGCACGGGGCGCGTGAGTTGAAATCAGTAGATGTAGTTAGTTATCGTGTTTTACATAGTTGCGCCCCGCACGGGGCGCGTGAGTTGAAATATTCCGTGTTTGAACGTCTTGCAAATACGCATATTTGTTGCGCCCCGCACGGGGCGCGTGAGTTGAAATCGGCTTTGGCGCCGCATATCGGGCATTGTGTTTTGGTTGCGCCCCGCACGGGGCGCGTGAGTTGAAATTTGGCAAATGCCACAACATATTATATCGCCACACGTTGCGCCCCGCACGGGGCGCGTGAGTTGAAATTTGCCTCATAGAAATCTCCTATTTGTTTTGTTTCAGTTGCGCCCCGCACGGGGCGCGTGAGTTGAAATATAGCAGTTCCGCCGCCGAGGGTATTCCGCCGCGTTGCGCCCCGCACGGGGCGCGTGAGTTGAAATTTTGTGCAATTTGTCAATTGCATTTCGTGCACAAAGTTGCGCCCCGCACGGGGCGCGTGAGTTGAAATACCCGTTATGCGTGAATTGGGTATCGTAATTTTATGTTGCGCCCCGCACGGGGCGCGTGAGTTGAAATCATAAATCGAGCCGTCCTTTCTCACGAAAAAGTGAGTTGCGCCCCGCACGGGGCGCGTGAGTTGAAATGATAAATTCTTCCGCAGTCCAGTTGTTTTC
>CAKSPN010000087.1 GCA_934481375.1 uncultured Clostridia bacterium | reverse complement strand
GAGCGCTGGAGGAAACTTACGGACGAGTCGAGAAACGGCTGTATAGAGGAAATAGTAAACGGAATAAAGGACGAAATCCGCACAAAAGAGCCGTCCGACTGCGAAAAGCGCCTGAATATAATCGACAGAGTAAACAAGACCGTAAAGGAAAGCGCCGAGGTGGTGCATAAGAGCCTTAAGAGGGGTAAATACACAACTGTCGGATATGAAAAAGAATTTGACAAGGTAGACCTCGGAGGAGTTTACGTGCAGGGCATTGTTGACCGAATAGACACGTACAGCGACGGCGAAAACGAATATGTGCGGATAATAGATTATAAAACGGGCAAGACAGAGTTTGATATTGCCAATATATACAACAGGGTAAATATGCAGATGGTTATTTATGCGCTGGCGGTAAAGAAAACGCTCGGCAAAAATGCGGAAATATCGGGAATGTTTTATAACAAGGTAAAGCATGATGTTGTAAAATGCCCCGAAGGGAGCGAGGATACCGCCGGAGCGGAGCATATCAAAAATATGAAGCTTGACGGCGTTATATTCGCACCTAAAACTGCGGACGGCAAATTTGATATGGAAAAGGTTTATGCCGTTGACGAGGACGCACGCGACAGAAAGAGCTACAAGAGCGATTTTTCGCCCGTAAGCCTTAAGGCGGACGGCAGTGTGAGCGCCGGCTCGGTTTACGGAACGAGCGAGCGTGACGGACTTCTCGAATACGTATCGGACAGCATAAAGGAGATTGACAGCGATATAAAATCGGGCAAGATTGACGTAAGCCCGTATTCGGAGGACAGCACAAAGAATGCCTGCACATACTGCGAGTATAAAGCGGCGTGCGTGTTTGAACGTGAAAATGCGGAGTTCAGGAAAAAGAGCGGCTCCAAGAAAGAAATATGGGAGCATATGGCAGAGTACAAAGGCGGTGACGGAAAATAATGGAATGGACAAGCGATCAGAAAAAAGCAATAGAAGAAAGCGGTTCGGATATACTTGTAAGCGCAGCCGCAGGCTCGGGAAAAACCGCAGTTCTGGTAGAGAGAATAATACGAAAACTGCTTGATGAGGAAAATCCGATTGATATAGACCGTATGCTGGTCGTTACGTTTACCGAGGCTGCGGCGACGGAAATGAAAGAGAAAATCATACGAGCATTGCAAAAAAGCGGCAGTGAGCGTGCAGATAAGCAATTGCGGCTTGCCGCCGACGCCGATATTATGACGATCGACTCTTTTTGCTTAAAATGCGTGCGCAATAATTTTCATAATCTCGGGATAGACCCCGAGTTCGGTTTGTGCGACTCGGCAGAGGCGGAGCTTATGAAAGAGGAAACGTGCGAGGCTCTGTTTGATGCGCTGTACTGTTCGGAGGATGAAGAAGATAAGCGAAGGTTTATAAATTTAACCGAACTGTATTCGTCAAACAGGAACGACTACAATTTAAGAGATATGCTGCTTGTTCTTTATAAATTCACACGCAATTTTGCCGAGCCGGACAAATGGCTTGACAATAATCTTAAAATGTATGATGAGGAACTTTTCAAAAGCGTTTGGGTAAAGGACGCATTGGACAGGAGTATGAGTGCGGCGGAGCATTACGGCAAGCTTTTTAAAAAGCTTACCGTGGATATGGCAGCTGAATACGGTTTTGAGGGAACGTATGAGGAAGTAATGCGCCAATATCCGTCTATGGTCAGCCATGCTATGTCGGACGTGTGGGGCAAGCAGTGGGAGTTTGCCGTTATGTGCGCAGAGTCTGCAAAGGAGATAAAAGAAGCTTATTGCGAAGAACCGAGAGAAATGTGGGATAAGCTTTATTCGGTATACGGAAAAATGTCGCAGGCGAAGTATTTTCCCGATGTCAGAAAAAGCGGAAAAATGCGCGAGAATGACAAGTGGGACGAATACAACGAAAGGCGCAAACGGCTGTTCAATGCATTTCGCAGTGATACGGGCGAGCTTGTTATGTCCTCGGCGGACGAAACCGAAAGACGTTTTAAAACGCTCGGCTCGTCTTTGGCGGATATTATATGGCTTTTGCGCAAGTTCGATAATCTGTACATGGCGCTTAAGGAAAAGCGCGGCGCATACGAATTTCACGATATTGAGCATATGACATACCGTCTGTTCTGCAATGAAGATATACGCAATGAATACAAAAATATGTATGATGAAATACTTATTGATGAGTACCAGGACACAAACGGATTGCAGGACGCAATCTTTGGTGCAATTTCGGAAAACAATATGTTTATGGTCGGGGACCTCAAACAGAGTATTTACCGGTTTCGCGGCGGCGACCCGTTCATATTCAAGAAAAGGAGCGCAGAGTATCTCAAAGGCGAGGGCGGCGTCAGGATTGCGCTTTCGCAGAATTTCAGAAGCCGCCGTGAAATACTTGACGGTGTAAACTCGGTATTCGGCGGCGTTATGTCGGACAGAGTCGGCGATGTTGTGTATGAGGGCGACGAGTGTCTTTGCCGTGAAAAGGATTATTATACGGAAAACGGCTGTGACCACAAATCGGAATTTCATATTATTCCCGTAATAAGCGACAATGAGGACGATGTGCTTGAAGATATTGAAAACGAACGCCTTGAGGCGGCGCATATAGCCGCACAAATCCGCTCAATGCTCGATAACGGCTACCAGGTGTTCTGCGGTACGGACGTGGACGGAAACGCACAATACCGCAATATTTTAAGCCGTGATGTTGCAATTCTTGCAAGTTCGGTAAGAAATATTGCGGACATATATACGGAGGAACTTGAAAAGCAAGGCATAGCGGCATACGTGGAGAATAACGGATATTTCGACCGCAAGGAAGTAAAGCTTATGCTGTCGCTGTTAAGCCTTATTAATAACGTTTGCTGTGATATACCGCTCATAGCGGTTATGCGTTCGCCGATTGGCGGTTTCAGTGACGATGAACTTTCAAAAATCCGCATGGAGGCAGGGCATACGGAATATTTTTATGACGCAGTTAAAAGAAACAACAGACCAAAATGCAAAAATTTCATTAATACAATAAACCGCTGGCGTGAGTATATGAAGTACAAAAATGTTGCGGGACTTTTATGGAGCATATATGAGGAAAGCGGCTTTTACGACTTTATGGGAGCATTTGAAGGCGGTGCGGAGGCACAGGCAAATTTGCGGCTTTTGTACGAGCGTGCAAAGGAATACGAGGAGTCGGATTTTAAAGGACTTTTCAATTTCATAAAGTACATTGAGCGTATGGAAAACCGTGCCGAGGATATGGGTGCGGCAAAGATAATAGGCGAAAATCACGATGTGGTAAGGATAATGACCATACACAAGAGCAAGGGTCTGGAATTTCCCGTGGTTTTCCTTGCCGGGGCAGGAAAGCGAAATTCATCTTCAAGCAAAAACGAAGCGATAAAATATATGAATTTGCATAAGGACGGCGGAATAGGACTTATGTACGTGGACAGCGATAAGGGCTATTATACCGATACTCCGGCATACCGATACATAAAGCGCATATGCCGTGAGGAACGCCAGTCGGAGAATTTGCGAAAGCTTTATGTCGGACTGACACGTCCGAAAGAAAAGCTTATAGTAACCGCCGTTATGAAATTCTCAAGCGAAGACGCATATTCGGAACGAATGCAAAATTGGAAAAATTCGATGCAGAACGGTAAAATGGACGAGGAAACGTCTGTGGGAGCAACGGGATTTTTTGATTGGCTCATACCTGTTGCATTAAACAATCCGTCCGAATGGGAGTTTAAACGCATAGAAAGCACGGCAGGCTTTGCAACGGAGATATACAGGATACTTAATTATAAATATCCGTATTCTGATTACTGCCGTCTGCCGTCAAAGACAACGGTAACGGAAATTAAGAGATTAAGCTCCGAGAAAGCGTTTGAGCCGGAATATACAATGTCCGAAAAGCCGAAATTTGCATTGAATGCAGAGGAAGCGGCGGCAATAGGTACGGCGCATCACCAGGTTATGGCATACATACGTATGAAGAAAGGTATGGACGTGGAATACGTGAAAGAGGAAGTAAGCCGTATATGCGATATGGGCGAAATAAGCAAAGAGGACGCCGAAAATATCTCAACAAAACTCATATGCGATTTCTTTAACGGCGGTTTGGGCAGCAGAATGGCTGCCGCATATGCAAACGGCAGACTGCATCGTGAAGCACCGTTTGAAATTGCGGTCGGTGCAGATGTATATAATCCCATGCTTTCCGCCGATAACAGCGATGAAATAATAGTGCAGGGCGCTATCGACTGCTATTTTGAAGAAAGCGACGGCATAGTGCTTGTGGACTACAAAACCGACAGGCTCAAAGGTGATGACGAGGAGGCTTTTGCGAATGCGAAAGCCGGGGAATACGCCGTACAGCTTGAACTGTACAAAAAGGCAATCGAGAAAATACTTAAAAAACCAGTTACGGAGGCGTATCTGTACTTGTTTTCGATAAACAGAGCCGTAAGGGTATTTTGAAAGGAAGATTAAATGAAACAGTATAACATAAGACCTGCCAAAAAGAAAACGCACGCATGGCTGATTGTGCTTGTGTGCATTGTTGTTTTCATATTTGCGGCGGTGAGTGCAGTGGGAATAATTGCAGGCTCGGACAGCGAAAAAAGACAGACAGTAAGCAGTGCGGTTGAGGAAAACGAACAGCTTAAATCCGAATTGGAAAAGAAAAACGGCGAGATAGACGAGCTTAACAAAAAGATAGACGATCTCGAAGCCGAACT
This sequence comes from uncultured Clostridia bacterium, assembly GCA_934481375.1. Classification (GTDB taxonomy): domain Bacteria; phylum Bacillota; class Clostridia; order UBA1381; family UBA1381; genus UBA4716. Next base: position 2,419 of record CAKSPN010000087.1, on the reverse strand, counting down.
TAAAACCCGTCCGACTCCCGTACCCACGCCATTTAAAATAGAAAATAAAACCGAAAATAGCGGCAATGACGAAAAAGTATCGCCGAGAGTGCGTTCGGAGCAGAACGGCGAAGGTTGACATAACGAAAATTTTGTAGTATTATGTATTTTGGAAGGGTTTTGGAATGTATTATTATATAAAAGGAAAAATCGCACATAAGGGCGAAAATTTTGCGGTAATCGAGGCAATGGGCGTAGGGTATAAAATATACACATCGCTCTCGGCATTGCAGTCTTTGGGAGCGTCGGGCGAAGATGCAATTATGTACACGCATTTGTATGTGCGTGAGGATATACAGGACCTTTACGGGTTTCCGACGCTTGAAGAAAAGAATATGTTTATGACGCTTTTGTCGGTTTCGGGAGTGGGACCCAAGGCGGCGCTTGCAATATTGTCGGCGGTATCGCCGTCGGGACTTGCGGCGGCAATTGTCACAAACAATGCAAAAGCAATCACAAAAGCACAGGGGGTAGGTCCGAAGCTTGCACAGCGTATAATACTTGAACTTAAAGATAAGCTTAAGAGCGAGGATATACAGGAAATGGTTACGGGCGGTGATGATGAGATTATCGCTTCCGATAATCTGAGCGAGGCGGTTTCCGCACTTGTGGTACTCGGATATGCGCCCAATGACGCAAAAAAAGCGGTAAGCTCCGCAGATGCATCAATGAGCGTTGAGGAAATCATAAAAACAGCGCTTGCAAAGCTGTTTTAGGAGGATAAATTTTGTTTGACGAAGAAGAAAGATTTGTAACCGGCGGATTTATAAACGAAGATGCGGAAATTGAGGTAGGCTTAAGACCGCAGAGTTTAAGCGAATACGTCGGACAGGAAAAGGCAAAAAGCAATCTGGAAATATACATAAAAGCGGCAATAGAGCGAAAAGAAGCGCTTGACCACGTTTTGTTATACGGTCCTCCCGGACTGGGAAAAACAACCCTTGCAGGCATAATCGCAAAGGAAATGGGTGTAAATATACGCATAACATCGGGACCCGCAATCGAGAAAGCGGGGGATTTGGCGGCTATACTTACCAATCTGTCCGAACACGATATTCTGTTTATTGACGAGATACACAGAATGTCGAGAACGGTTGAGGAAATACTTTATCCGGCAATGGAGGACTATGCGCTTGATATAATCATAGGCAAAGGACCGGCGGCGAAATCGATCCGCATTGAACTGCCGAAGTTTACGCTTATAGGCGCAACAACACGTGCAGGCTTGCTCACGGCGCCGCTGCGTGACAGGTTCGGCGTTATATCACGCCTTGAACTGTATACGCCGGAGGAACTTAAAACAATAGTTATGCGAAGCGCCGGTATACTCGATGTTGAAATAGACGAGGACGGTGCGGCGGAAATTGCCTCACGTTCGAGAGGAACGCCGAGAATTGCAAACAGGTTTTTAAAGCGTGTGCGTGACTTTGCGCAGGTAAAGCATGACGGCAGAATAACGTGGAAGGTGGCGGCTGAGGCTCTCGGTATGATGGAAGTGGACGAACTTGGGCTTGATATGATAGACAGCCGTATGATAAAGACAATGATAGAGAATTTCGGCGGAGGTCCTGTAGGACTTGATACGCTCGCCGCAACGATAGGCGAGGAGCCGAACACAATCGAGGACGTGTATGAGCCGTATCTTCTCCAGCTCGGATTTATAGCGAGAACGCCGAGAGGAAGGATTGCAACACAGAGTGCGTATGAGCATTTCGGTATGAAGTTTACGGACAAATAAGGGGTGTAACTTTAATGAAAAGGATTAAACTGTTTGTGTGGGTTATGGTTTTGTGTTTTATAAACAGTTTAACTGCCAATGCAATGACAATTACATATGACGGTGCGGATCACGAATATAATACGAGAATGTTTTCGCTTATTGTAAACAACCGTATGCTTACGGATCTGCCTATGCCGCCGATAATTTTTAACGACAGGGCGCTTGTTCCCGTGCGTGAAATTTTCGAGGAGCTTGGGGCAGAGGTGAAGTACAATTCAAATACGCAGGCGGTACGTGTAAAATACGGCGATACGGACGTTCTTCTGCATATAAACGATAATGTTGCGGAGGTAAACGGAGTAAGGGAAGCAATACCCGATAACGTTGTGCCGAAGCTTATAGGAATGAAAGGCGGAGAACTGAAAACCATGGTACCCGTGCGCTTTATAAGCGAGAACATAAAAGTACCCGTAGATTTTGACAGCGATAATGCCGCAATACTTGTAAATTCAAGGAACTACAGCTTTGACGAACCTACGCCTACACCGGCGCCCGAAAAGCGTGTGGATAATGTTTCTTACGAAATGACAGGTTCAAATACCGTTGAGGTGCTTATTGAAACAAGCGAGCGTGCGGACGGATATTCAACCTTTGCAATGT
>CAKSPN010000086.1 GCA_934481375.1 uncultured Clostridia bacterium | reverse complement strand
TACGTCGATTATAATTTCCGCAACAGTTTCTTCAACATTCACTTTCGGCGTAACTCGTGCAAAAATGTCCTTATTCTCAACTTCGCCGTATTTTAAAATCTTAATCATTTTTCCGCTCCTTTTATCTGCTGTGCCAATCCCTCTGTCAGTTTTTCAATTTCCGCACCCTTGAATTTAAAGCTTGACTTGTTCGCAATAAGCCGTGCGCTTATCGGGATTATCGTTTCAACCACTTCAAGATTGTTTTCCTTAAGCGTTGTGCCTGTTTCCACTATGTCCACAATAACGTCCGAAAGTCCGAGTATCGGAGCAATCTCGATAGAGCCGTTAAGGTGGATTATGTCTATGTCACGTCCGAGTGCGGAATAATATGTTTTTGTTATGTTTGAAAACTTTGTAGCCACACGCAAAGTCTTTTGTGTGTCGTCATAAAAATCGTTTTTTGCGGCAACCGCCATTCTGCATTTGCCGATGTTAAGGTCGAGCAGTTCATAAATCTCAGGCTCGTATTCGAGAAGAATATCCTTTCCTGCAACGCCTACGTCCGCAGCTCCGCGCTCAACGTATATTGCTACATCGGAGGGTTTTACCCAGAAATACCGCACTCCCTTTTCGGGATTTTCAAAAATCAGCTTGCGGTTTGTTTCCTTTATGGACGGGCACTCAAAGCCTGCCTTTTCAAACATTGAATACACCTTTTCTCCCAGTCTGCCCTTTGGGAGCGCAACATTAAGCATTGTTTTCAATGATTTCCACACCCCTTTCACGAAGTCTTAAAAGCTGTTTATACTTTAATTTTTCGGGAATTGCCCTCTGTGCCGTAACGCTCTTTCCGTCAGCGGAAAGAAGCTTTATCGCATTGTTTATCGAATTTATGTCGCAGTCCTCATCATAAAGTATAACTGCGTCGACGTCATATTTTTTATCGCTGTTTGTAAGGCGTTCGAGCATATCAAGATACACCGCAAAACCGACAGCGCCCGATGTTCTGCCCATTTTTCGCATCAGCTTATCATACTGACCGCCCGAAAGCACACCCGTTGAAATCCCTTTTATAAAGCCTTTGAAAACAAAACCGTTATAATAATTCATATCGTTTATAACCGAAAAATCTATGTTTACCCCATAGCCGCCGCTTTCGAGTGCAGTTACGATTTTCTCAAGCTGCGATACGGCGTCCTCCGCATTTTCGATTTGCATACTCTTAAGCACGGGAATTACCTTTTTGGCAGAGCCGTATGTCGAAACAAGCTTTACCGCATTTTCGGGATTTACTCCCGCTTCCCTGCACAAAGTCGAAATGCCGTAGGTGTTTTTTTCGCCGATACATTTTAGGATTTCGCTTTTAACGGTATCATTTACTCCGAGCGAGTCTATAACGGCGGAAACAATTCCGAGATGCGAAATATCAAGCACATAATCGGCGGATATGTTTTCAAGGCTTTTTGCCGCAAGCATAATTACCTCGTAAATGCAGTAATCGTCAATGTCGCCGATACATTCGAGTCCCACCTGCATAATCTCCTTAAAAGAACGGCTGCCCTTTGAAACTCTGTAGACGTTTTCGTTGTAATACACCTTTTCGACGCTGTCTTTTTTATCCGTTCCGTTTTTTATTATCGAAAGAGTTACGTCGGGTTTTAATGCCATAAGCTTTCCGTCCGTGTCGGTAAAGGTTATTATATTGTCCGATACGAGAAAGTCCTTATTTCTGACGTACAGATCATACTCCTCAAACTTGCTCATCTTGTATTGTGCATAGCCGTATTTCTGATACAGCTCACGCATTTCAAAAATTGCTTTTTCATCGTTCTTAAGAACGTTTGCGCAAAATTCCATTCATATCCCCCCAAAATTCGTTTTAGGTTTTATCGTATTAATATTTTACCACGCTAAATCGATAAAGTCAATAGCTTTCGAAAATTTTGTCCGAAATTTTTCCGAATGCTCGTCCGCCTGTCAAAAATTCAATTCCGAACGGACTTTTTGTATTCGCCCGGCAGACGTCCGATAATGCTTTTGAATGTTCTGGTGAAATACGACAAATTGTCATACCCCATCGCCTCTGCCGCCTCGCTTACGGTAAACTCGCCCGAGGAGAGCATTTTTTCGGCGGTGCGGCACCGTATAATATTTATATATTGCACCACCGAATAACCGGTAGCCTTTTTAAACTCACGGCAGAAATAGTATTTGCTCAAAGCCGCATATGACGCAATCTCGTCAATCGTCATACGCTTGCTGACATTTGAATTTATATAGACAATCGCTTTTTTAATGTTCGGATTTCCTCCGCTGTCCGATGTCCTATCACGGCTGTACCTGCGGCAGAGATACACCATAAGATTAAGCATAGCCGCTTTTGTTCCTGCCTCAAAAAAGCCGTCTTCGTTCTCAAGCTCCGACGAGAGCCGTTCGTAAAGGGCAGTCAGCTTTTCGTCGCATACGCAAGGCTCAAACTCCAGTCTCCGCACATCTATTCCGTTTTTGAGAAGAAACGCACTGTCCGCAATAAAGCAATTGTAAAATGCTTTCGTCTGCCAATTCACGGAATGCACCGCTTCCGAGCTTATGATTGCAAACCCTCCGGGCGGAACAGCAATATTGTTTCCGTCACAGATAATATTTCCACTGCGGAAAAACTGCAGTATTTCCACATTCTCGTGCCAGTGAGATGCGCTTCCGCAGTCGCAGGTATGATAAATATACGGTCTTTCCCCGCCGATATTGTGCGCCTCGTAGAAAATTTCCATCAAATCACTCCCAAAAAGCAATATTGTGTTAAACAAAAGCAAAATCACATATTGAATTTCCCGTATAAATATTATACATTAGTATTATCGAAAATACAAGTACGGAGGTATAAAAATGTATAAATTTCCTATCGGCGTAATTGTCGAATCTTTCAGATGCGACACACGCAGCGCAATAAAAAAAGCCGCTGCTTTGGGTGTTGACGGATTGCAGCTTTACTGCACGCAAGGCGAAAACGCTCCCGAAAACCTTCTCGGAGCAAAAGGCAGAGAGCTTCTTTCTTTCGTTAAGGATAACGGGCTTAAATTTTCCGCTCTGTGCGGCGATTTGGGCAAAGGCTTCGGAAACAAGGAGCTTAACCCAGAGCTTATCGAACGCTCAAAGCGAATACTCGATTTGGCAAAGGAACTTGAAACCGATATTGTTACAACGCATATCGGCGTTGTTCCGGAGGATTCGGCAAACGAGAGATACAAAATTATGCAATCGGCGTGTGCCGAGCTTGCGGAATATGCGGATTCTCTCAATGCTCACTTTGCAATCGAAACGGGGCCGGAAACATCGGCAACGCTCAAGGGTTTTCTCGATTCGCTCGGCTCAAGGGGCGTAGGCGTAAATCTTGACCCGGCAAATCTCGTTATGGTTACGGGCGATAATCCCGTCGGTGCGGTTCATAACCTTAAGGATTATATTGTCCACACCCACGCTAAGGACGGGCGTATGCTCAAAAAATGCAACCCCGAATTTATCTACAGGGCGGTTCATCCCATTCCGGAGGACGTTTGGGAGGTTAAATATTTTGAGGAGGTTCCGCTCGGAACGGGTTCGGTCGACTTCCCCGCTTATCTTAAGGCTTTGGAGGATATAGGATATACGGGATTTCTTACAATAGAGCGTGAAGTCGGCGAAAATCCCGAAGCGGACATAACCACAGCGGTAAATTTTCTTAGGAGGACAATGATATGAAAAAATTAAGAGTAGGTTTAATCGGTGCGGGCAACATTGCAAACACACATCTCGAAAGCTATGCGAAAAACAGCGAGGTCGAAATTGCCGCAATCTGCGACATCAACGAAGAAACGCTTAACGAAACCGCCGACAGATTCGGCATTGAAAAGCGCTATCTTTCGGTTGACGATATGCTCAATTCGGAACAGCTTGACGCGTGCGATGTCTGCGTCTGGAACTGCAGCCACGAAGAATGTACAATTAAGGTTTTGAACGCCGGGCTTGACTGTCTCTGCGAAAAGCCTATGGCTATGAATACCGTTGAGGCGCAGAAAATGAAGGATGCGGCGGACAAAAGCGGAAAGCTGCTTATGCTCGGCTTTGTAACGAGATTTTCAAACGAAGCAAAAATCGCAAAGGATTTTATCGACAGCGGATACCTCGGCGATATATACTATTCAAAGGCAGTATACGTAAGAAGAAACGGCAACCCCGGCGGCTGGTTTTCCGACAGAGCACGCTCGGGCGGCGGACCCATTATCGATATAGGCGTTCATCCGCTCGATCTTACACGCTATCTTATGGGAAATCCCAAGCCGGTTTCGGTTTACGCCGCCGCAAGCAATCTTCTGCATAAAGAGCGTGCCGGCCTTAAAACACGTGTCGGCTGGTATCCCAAGGGCGCCGATCCCAAAAAGGATATTTGCGATGTTGAATCCGCAGCTGTCGGCATTATCCGTTACGACAACGGTGCGACAACGCTTTTGGAAACAAGCTACGCACTCAACGGCGAACCCTCCGGCGGCAGAACGCTTTACGGCACAAAGGGCGGTCTTTGCCTTGATACCATGACTCTTTATACCGATATTAACGGCTTTATGACTGATTCAAAAATCATAGATACGGAAAGCTACATTGACGCAGAGCCTATGTTTGATGCGGAAATCAATCACTTTGTCGACTGCTGTCTGGGCAGATGCGAATGCAGGTCAAAGGCTGAGGACGGCGTTATTATTATGAAAATCCTCGATGCGCTTTATGAGTCCGCAAAAACGGGTCACGAAGCAATAATCGAATAAGGAGGCGGACGATATGAAAATAGGCGTAAGCTCATATTCATTTTCACAGCTGATAGGAAAAGGCGAAATGACGCAGGCCGACTGCGTTGAAAAAGCAAAGGAACTCGGATTTGACGCTGTTGAATTTATCGACCTATGCCCCGAGGAGGGATACACAAAAACGGAATATGCAAAGCTTATACGGGAAAGGGCGCAAAAGGCAGGAATTGAAATTGCCGCATATACGGTCGGCGCCCGTCTTATAACCGACTCCGACGAGGAAACGGAAAAAGAAATCAAGGCGGTTACGGAAAAGGTGGATATTGCCGAGGCGCTCGGCGTTAAGCTTATGCGCCATGACGCATATTTTGAACAGCATAAATACAGAAGCTTTGATTTGAGCCTTAACGAACTTGCGGAGAATATCCGAAAGGTTGCGGATTACGCACAAGCCAAAGGGATAAAGACCATGGTTGAAAATCACGGCTTTGTTTGCCAGGACAGCATAAGAATTGAAAAGCTGTTTAATGCGGTAAACCACCCCAATTTCGGTATTTTGTGCGATATAGGCAATTTCCTCTGCGTTGACGAAAGTCCCGCCGCCGCAGTTTCACGAATTGCTCCCTATGCATTCCACGTACACATCAAGGATTTTTACGTTCACGGCTTTGACCACACGAGCGACGGCTGCATAGTAACACGAGGCTGCAATAAAATCGAGGGAGCGCCGGCAGGCTTCGGCGATGTTCCCGTTAAGCAATGCATCGCCATACTGAAAAGAGCCGGATATAACGGTATTTTCTCGCTTGAATACGAGGGTGCGGAGGAATGTATTCCCTCGCTGAAAAAAGTGCTTTCGTTCTTACGCTCAATCGAGGATTAATACGGCTTCCCGTACAGGGCGCAATAAAAACGGAGATGTGATTTAATTCACTCCGTTAATTTTATTCACTGAAAATCATTTGTCTGCGGCAAGAAATCTGTTGAGTATTGCCGCCGCCTCGGATCTTGTTGCATTGTCCTGCGGTGCAAAGCGGTTATTGTCTTTGCCCTGCATTATTCCTTTTAATGTGCAGCGTGGCGTTGTTGTAATCCTGAAATCCACGCACAAGGAAAGAACGGAACAAAATTTTGATATTTGGGATTTCACACTTTCCGAAGAAGATACAGAAAAAATTGCAAAGCTTGACACAGGCCAAAGCGGAATCGTGAACCACTATGACCCGAAGTTTGTGAAAAGGCTTCATGGTCTGAAACTTCACAAATAGAGAGGGGGATTTACAATGAGTAAAAAAGTTTTAATTCTGTCGGGAAGTCCGAGAAAAAACGGCAATTCCGATATATTATGCGATGAATTTATGAAAGGCGCAAGGGACTCGAGCAACGAAGTTGAAAAAATCAGAGTATCAACAAAAAAGATTGCGCCCTGTTCGGGTTGTTACCATTGCAGCGCCCACGGCGGAGAATGTGCTCACAAGGACGATATGGCAGAGGTCTTGCAGAAAATGATTGACGCAGACGTTTTGGTGCTTGCAAGCCCCGTCTACTTCTACTCCATTGACGCACAGCTTAAAGCGGTTATCGACCGAACGGTTGCACGCTGGCTTGAAGTGAAGAACAAGGAATTTTACTATATCATCACAATGGCGGATACGGACATCTCCTCTGCCGATACAACTCTTGCCTGTTTCAGAGGGTATGCGGACTGTGTTGACGGCGCAGTCGAAAAAGGCGTTATTATCGGAAACGGTGTTTACACTCCCGGCGAAGTAAAAACCACACAGGCAATGAATGACGCCTATAATATGGGCAAAAATGTTTTAAAAAAACCTATCGGTACGGACAAAGCAGTATTAATACTGCTTTGTCCGTTATTTTTTTGTTTCACATCGGAGTGTGAATTACTTATATATTTTATGCTTCGGCAAAGAGTACCGAACGATACCTGCAACTGCGGAAATCAGTGTGAAAATTTCATTTGCAATTCCCATATATGACCTGCAGGTGAAATCGTATGTAAGCATCGACACGGAAATTGGAAACGCAAGACAACGTGACAGATGCGGATTGTTTCTCCAAAAACTTACAACCGATATAATTGACGCTACGGCAGGCAGAATACTGAAAAAGCTTTTCCATGTAAGAGCAGACGATGCAGCACTGCAAATCAAAAAGAATACAGGCCACAACTTGCTTTTTGCCCATTTTTTCTCTTGATTGCAAAAAACAATCTCACGAAATATTCCGATAACCGCTATAGCCGCTGCGGCATTTGCACTTAACAGAAAATAATGAGCCGCCCACAAAAAATCCGAAATCATCTTAAATATAAGAAGATTTTTGCCGGTTCTCTGCTGATATATAAGCATATTAGCGGCGATACCGAGAGCGCCTATTAAATTAGCACCCAATTCTCTGACACCTCCTTTAGAATACCCAATTAAATTCGGTAAAACCGAATTTGGCGCCGGAAAGTTTGGGTGTACCCTTCCATCGTGTTTTTTCAGACTTTTTAT
>CAKSPN010000085.1 GCA_934481375.1 uncultured Clostridia bacterium | reverse complement strand
CTCCGTAGGTCCGTACATATTTACGTACATACAATCGGGGAGATTTTTTCTCCAGTAGTTAAGCTGAGTGTTCGGCATAACCTCGCCGGCAAACAGTATCAGCTTGAGCTTGTCAAGCTTTGCATTGTCAAGCACCTGCGCATTTGCGACGCTTATCATAACCGTAGGAACCCAGAATATTACCGATAATTCTTCCTGCTCCATATATTCAATCAGTTTTTCGGGGTACATAAACAGTATTTCGGGTATTATCATTGTTTTTGCGCCCGTGTACAGCGTAAGGTACATATCGAATACCGAGTTGTCAAAATGGAATGCGGACTGCATACCGATTATGCTGTCACCGTCTATCGGGAACGTTGTGACAAGCCACATTGTGTAATCGATAACGCCCCTGTGCGAAACCGTCACGCCTTTGGGAGTGCCTGTCGAGCCTGAGGTGTACATTATATATGCACAGTCAAGGTCGCATACAGCCGAAAGTGCGCCGCCAACCGCCGCATCATCGGAGGGTGAGGACAAAAGCTCGTCCGTGAGGACGGTTTTCACCTCAATGCCTGCCGATTTAAGCTTTTCTCTGCCCTCGGCGTCCGTGATTACCGCCGTGGGAACAAGATTTTCCACGGTTTTTTCCATTCGTGCCATGGGTATTGCATAATCAACGGGAACATACGGACTTCCCGCATACATTGCGCCCATAAATCCGATTATCGAATTTATGCTTTTGGGAAGATACACTATTATCGGCTTAAGCCGTCCCGTTTCGCAGTTGTTTATAAGATATGCCGCCGCATTGCGGCTCTTTTGTCTGAGCTCCGAAAAAGTTATTGTGCCGTCCTTGTCGCCAAAGGCGGTTTTTGTGCCGTAAAGCTGTGCCGCACGCTCCAAGAGGCATACGCAGCTGTTCATAATATTTTTCATAGCATTTCTCCGTCAGAGAGTGATTTTTTAAGCGTCACTCTGTCTATTTTATCGTTTGCTGTGTGCGGAAATCTGTCCATCACGACAAGTCTTGACGGCAGCATATAGTTGGGAATGTATTTTTTAAGCTCAAGGTTTACCTTGCGCAGTTTTAATTCCTCTTTTGACTCCGCAAACAGTACAATGCACTGTTCCTTTTCGTCAACTACCGCACACACACCCTTTATTCCGCTGACGCACATAGCGGCGTTTTCCACTTCGCCCAGTTCTATGCGGTTGCCTTTAATTTTCACCTGGTTGTCACGCCGTCCGATGTACATAATAAGACCTTCCTCGTTTATATATGCAAGGTCACCGGTGCGGTATATTTTCTCATTATAATAGGGATTGAGCGGATTTTGCGTGAACGCCTTTGCGGTTATTTCAGGTTTATTCCAGTATCCGAGCGATACGCCCGTGCCTATAACGCACATTTCGCCCTGTTCGTTCACTTTTGCCTGCTTGTTTTCCTCGTTTAAGATTATTATGCGCATATTTTCGCAAGCCTTGCCTATCGGCAGAGGGTCGCTGTCGTTAAACTCACGGTCGACAATGTAATATGTGCACACGTCGCTTATCTCGGTAGGACCGTACAGGTTTGCATATAAGCAGTCGGGATGCTCCCTGCGCCATATGTTAAGCTGTGTGTTCGGCATAACCTCGCCGCAGAATGCCGCCGTTTTGAGAGTCGGCATTTTAACCTCGGACAATACGCCCGAATTTGCAACGTTTATCATAACAGTCGGTACCCAGAATATCGTTGTTACGCTGTTTTCCTCTATAAATTCGGGAAGCTTTGAGGGGAACATAAACAGCTTTTCCGGTATTATCATCATTTTTGCTCCGCTCAAAAGCATTGAATATATGTCAAATATCGAGTTGTCAAAATAGAAAGGAGCCTGGTTTCCCAGGATTGTGTCCTCGTTTATTCCGAACGTGTCCGACACCCACATAGCATAGTCGATAACGCCCCTGTGCGGAACGGTAACGCCTTTCGGATCGCCTGTTGAACCCGATGTAAACATAATGTATATCGGGTCGGTGTCGCAGACTGTGCCGAGCGCACGTTCGATTGCTTCATTGTCCGCCTTTTGTGCGGTTATTTCTTCATATATATGAACGGGAAGTGTTACGTCAAGCTCCGACAGCTTTTTTGCTCCCTCTGCGTCCGTTATAATATGTCCTCTGCCCTCGAGGCTCGAGATGATTTTCTGCACTCTGTTAGGCGGCATATCGTACGCAACGGGCACATACGGATTTCCCGAATACATCGCCCCCATAAACGATACTATACACCTGAGACTTTTTTGCAGATAAACTATTACCGGCTCAACGCCGAAACCGTCAAATGATTTTTTTATAAGCTCCGTTGCAACGCTCTTTGCAAGCTTTTGCATATCTTCATAGCTTATTTCGCCCCATTCGTCCGTAACGGCAATCTTTTTCGGATGCTTTTTTACCGCCTCGTCAAGCAGTCTGACTGCACTGTTTAAATGTACCATTATTATCCTCCGTTAAATATATGTGTCAATACATAATTATACTATTATATTATAGCATTGCACCGGCGAAGTGTCAACATTTATGCGGTAATTTGTAACAAACGAGTAAAAAAGATGTTGCTTTTAGAGCAGAGCCTTTTTGTAATCGCCGGGGGATACGCCCTTTCTTTCCTTGAAAGTTTTCACAAAATGCGGATAATCGTTAAAGCCGACCGCAAAGGCGGTTTCCTTTACGCTCAAATCGGTCGTTTCCAAAAGCTTTGCCGCCTCGGTTATTCTTGTGTTCACAATGTGCCGCCGCATTGTTATGCCCATCTTTTCCTTAAAAAGACGGCACATATACGAATGGCTTACGCCCACGTCACGGCACACCTTTTCCACGGAAAGCTCGGGGTCGTAGTAGTGTCCTTTCACATATGCGTCGGCAATGTCGGCAAAATCCGTCTCGCTTTTTCTGCTCTCGCCCGAGTTGAGCGCAATAAGCTTGAAAAACAATGACATAACCTCATAATATCCGACGTTTTGTTTTTTGTCCATAAGCTGTAATATGCTCATTACTCTGTAATGAAATTCATCTGCGCCTGCGCACGGCTTTGCGTAAACGCCGTTTTTAAAGCCTGCCGCTTCGGCGTATGCGAGCGAGTTTTCACCGATAAAATTAAACCATATGTACTCCCATTTATCATCATCATTGGGATAATAGCAAAATGTCATATCGGGCGGCACGAAAAAAATATCGTGAGCGCTTATTTTCCGCTCGTTCCCGTTTATAAATATTTTCCCCGACCCGCGCAGAACAAAATGCAGTGTGTATATGTTCTGAGTATGCGGAGTTTTGAGCGAGTCAATCGCACAAAAATTATCGTATCCGAGAAACTGTATAAAAAAATCCTTTTCCACAGGCTTGCCGTAGCCTTGCACCAAACTGTACGATGACAGTAAATTTCCCATATTCATCACCCACTACAGTATATATTATATAAAGGCTTGTGTCAATTAAAAAGATAAAAAAACACAATTATATAATAATTTTATCTATATACACCGCTCCCGAACGGTGATAATATAAAATCAATAAAACTCACAAAAGGAGAGTGCAAAAAAATGCGTGAATTAAAAATAGGAGTTGTCGGTCTCGGCGGACGCGGAAAGGGAAATCTTGAAACCATTCTTAACGTTGAGGGCGTACTGCCCGTAGCTGTGTGCGATTTGTACGAGGACAGATGCGACGAGGGCGTTAAGATAATCAAAGAAAAAACGGGAACGAACGCATTCAAGACAACGGATTATAAAGAAATACTCAAAATGGACGAGGTTGAAGCCGTAATGGTGTTCACAAGCTGGGAAACGCATATCCCGATAGCGATAGACGTTATGAACAGCAAAAAAGCTGTTGCAATGGAGGTCGGCGGCGCACAGAGCGTTGAGGAGTGCCATGAGTTGGTAAATGCATACGAAAAGAACGGTGTTCCGTTTATGCTGCTTGAGAACTGCTGTTACAACAAAACGGAACTTATGGTGCGCAATATGGTGCGTGACGGGCTTTTCGGCGAGATTGTACACTGCCACGGCGCATATGCTCACGATTTGCGTGAGGAGGTATCGCACGGCAAGGAAAACCGTCATTACAGACTTAACCATTATCTTAATGAAAACTGCGAAAATTACCCCACGCACGATCTCGGTCCGATAGCGAAGATACTTGATATAAACAGAGGAAACAGACTTGTAAGGCTTGTTTCGATGTCGTCAAAATCGGCAGGAATTAAGCAGTACATAAACGACCGAAAGGATACTTTTGAGAACAAGGCGCTTATCGGAGCGGATTTTGCACAGGGAGATATTGTGAACACGCTTATCACCTGTGAAAACGGCGAAACAATTTCGCTCACGCTCGATACAACGCTCCCCCGTTCGTACAGCCGTGAATTTACCGTAAGGGGTACAAAGGGAATGTACGAGGAAAACACAAATTCGGTATTTATCGACGGTGATGATGAGGAGTTTGAAACGGTTCTGCATTACCGCAAGGTGATTGACAACGCCATGCGCTACGAGGCGAAATATATGCCCGAGAACTGGAAAGGGCTTACAAAGGAAATGGAGGAAATGGGTCACGGCGGTATGGATTATTTTGAATTTGTCGATTATTTCGACCGCCTGCGCAATAACAAACCCATGCCCATAGATGTGTATGACGCCGCAGCGTGGATGTGCATAAGCGCATTGTCAAAGCAGTCGATTGAGGGCGGAAACGTTCCCGTTGAAATCCCCGATTTCACGAACGGAAAATGGAAAACACGTGAAAGATTTGACATATAAAAACAATATACAATAAGAGATAAACAGCCGTGCAGACAGCACGGCTGTTATTTTTTACAAAAAAATACTTGACATCGGAACATAATCGGACTATAATAAAATTGTTCATTTTAGAACCAAAAGAAAGGCGAAGCTATGACGATAAGCGAGTTTTGGGATTACATTTTATCCATTGAAAACGAATACGCCGTTTTTCGGAAACGGATTATGCTGGAGTTTTCTCTCTCGGCGGCGGAAACGGATATTATTATGTTTCTTGCAAATAATCCCTGTTTTGATACTGCGGCGCATATATCAAAAATGAAAAAGATGCCGAAGTCGCAGGTGTCGCTTGCGGTAAATTCTCTTTGCCGAAGGGGACTTCTTGAGGGCGTTTACAGTGTGGGAAACAGGAAAAGCATACATCTGAAACTAAAAGAAAATGCCGACCCGATTGTTGCATACGGCAAAAAGGTTCAGGGCGAATTTTCAAAACTGCTCTTTTCCGATTTTACGGAAAGTGAAAGAGCGGAGTTTTCACGGCTTCATTCAAAAATTGCCGAAAATATTAAAGCGAAAAAGGAAGATTGAAAATGGAATATATTATAACAACACTGGTATGCCTGTTGGCGGGAATGGGAGCGGGACTCGGCACGGGTTTTGCCGGAATGAGCGCGGCGGCGGTTATAACGCCCATGCTTGTAACTTTTTTGGGGACAGAGCCGTATATGGCGGTCGGAATAGCGCTTGCATCCGATGTGCTTGCAAGTGCGGTTTCCTCATACACCTACGGAAAAAATAAAAATCTTGATATAAAAAACGGTATCGTTATGATGATTGCCGTCCTTGTGTTTACGGTTGTCGGAAGTTATGTTTCGAGCCTTGTTCCGTCGGTTGCAATGGGGAATTTTTCGGTGTTTATGACGCTTTTGCTCGGAATTAAATTTATCGTCCGCCCTGTTATGACAACAAAAGAGGATATGGCGGCAATATCGCAAAAAACAAAAATAATAAAATCCGCAATATGCGGAACTGTGGTCGGATTTATATGCGGATTTATCGGAGCGGGCGGCGGAATGATGATGCTTTTGCTGCTCACGAGCGTAATGGGATATGAACTTAAAACCGCAGTCGGCACAAGCGTGTTTATTATGACGTTTACGGCGCTTACGGGGTCTGCGGCGCATTTTGCAATCGGCGGTACGCCCGAAATACTGCCGTTTGTGCTTTGTATTGCGTTTACGTTTATCTTCGCAAGAGTTGCGGCAAAAATCGCAAACAAAGCAAGCGCAAAAACATTAAACCGTGCAACGGGCGTTATTCTGGTAATTCTGGGCGCTGCGGTTATGGGATTTTCTTTCATAAAATAACCCATACACAGCGCCCGTGCGCTTTTTATTCCGAAACGGGGATTGTTATCGTAACCTCCGTACCTTTGTTAAGCTCACTGCTTATTTTGATTTTTCCGTTAAAGCAGGATTCGAGAGTCTGTTTTGCAATCGCAAGACCGAGCCCCGTACCGCCCGTATCACGTGAGCGTGCCTTGTCTACACGGTAAAAACGGTCGAAAATATTCGGCAGTTTATCCTTCGGGATACCGATACCGTTATCGGAAACTTTTATGCTTATATCGGTGTAAACCTTTGACGAATACACCTCGATATGTCCGCCCGACGGCGTGTATTTTATTGCGTTTGAGATTATGTTTATTATAACTCTTTCAAGTCCGTCACGGTCGCCGGAGATTATCGGCACATCATTTATCGGGTGATAAACGATTGTCTGATTTTTCTTCTGTGCCGTCATTCCCATACGTTCCACAATGCCCTCTATCATTTTGCGTATGTCTATCGCCTCTGGGACTTTGTAGAAGGTCTGGTTATCGTCAAGCTCCGAAAGTGTTAAGAGGTCGCTCAATATTCTTGCCATTCTGTCCGACTCGGACGCTATTACGTCCAAAAACCGCACACGCAGTTCACGGTCGGCGTCGGGCATATCGGAGAGTGTTTCCGAGTATGATTTTATTGTGGTAAGCGGAGTTCGCAGCTCGTGCGATACGTCCGCAACAAAGTCACGGCGTGACTGTTCAAGCTTTTCCTGATGCGTTATATCATGGATTATTACGATTATACCGCCCACCTTGTTCTTTTCCGCATTAAACGTTGCAAAGTTCATTCTTAAGAACGTGTTTCCTATTTTAACCTCGCGCTCGATTGAGCCGTCCGGCTTCATATAAAGCAGATCGCCGAGTGTTATGTCCGCTTTTATTTCTTTGAAAAATCTGTCAAAGCTGATGTCGTCAAGATATTTTCTGTGCAGAAGCTTCTGTGCCTCGGGATTTATATGTATGAGCTTTCCCTGCATGTTAAAGGCGAGAATACCGTCGTTCATATTCTGAAGTATCGTTTCTACCTTTATCTGCTCGCCCTTTGCCTTTTCGTTCGACTCTTTTCTCGAATGTGCAAGATACAAAAGCGAGTTCGTGAGTGCGCCAAGTTCATCATTTGCCTTTGAGGGATCGAGCGCATTCAAATCGCCGTCCGCAAGGCGCTTTGCTTTGTCGGTAAGCTGACGTATCG
>CAKSPN010000084.1 GCA_934481375.1 uncultured Clostridia bacterium | reverse complement strand
GAAGACTTAAAAAGATTAATGGAGTTGATCCCTCAGAAGTGGCGAAAGTGGTGATACAGTTACAGCGTCGGAGGTGTCATATCTCCGCCATTGTGCAAACGGTGCAGAGCGTACCGTGGAATATATGCTGACGGGTAAATATGCCATACTTACCTATAAAAACGGAAATTTTGCGGCAGTTTAAAGAACGTTATGTAAGCATAAAATATTATAGCAGTTTTCCGAGAGATAATCACATGTATTTTGGACCGTATCGGATACGTAAAATAAAGCTGTCCGATATGGTGAGAGAATTTGATAAAACCCAAATAAGGAGGAGCAGTGATGAAAAACACATTATTTGCAATAGGTGAGGCGCTTATAGATTTTATACCGAATGAAAGGAACTGCGGATTTTCGGAGGTAAAATCATTTTCGCCGAAAACGGGAGGAGCGCCGGCGAATGTTCTGGGAGCATTTTCAAAGCTCGGCGGAAAAACACAGCTTATAACACAGCTTGGCGACGACCCGTTCGGGCATAAAATAGCCGAGGAACTTGCGATGTTCCATATAGGACTGGACAATGTTGTTTTCACAAAAGCGGCAAATACGGCGCTTGCGTTTGTGAGCCTTGACGGCGAGGGGAACCGCACGTTTTCATTTTACAGAAATCCGTCTGCGGATATGCTTTACAGTGCGGATAATCTGTCCGAAAGCGTTTTTGAGGATTGCTTCGCCCTGCATTTCTGCTCAGTGTCTTTGGGAGATTTTCCTATGAAGGGCGCACACATAAAAGCGATTGAGCTTGCGAAGAAAAACGGCGCAATAATCAGCTTTGATCCTAATATAAGACTTCCGCTGTGGAGTGATACGGATTTGCTTAAATCGGCGATTGACGAATTTTTGCCTATGGCGGACATAATAAAAGTATCTGACGAGGAGATAGGCTTTATAACGGGTTATCCAAATATCAAAGACGGCTGTAAGCAATTATTGCGTACTGCAAAAATTGTTTTATGCACCTGCGGTGCAGCGGGAGCATATGCGTATACGGACAAATCGGAAATATATGTTCAGTCAGAAAAAATTCCGGCAAAAGATACCACCGGCGCCGGAGATGCGTTTATCGGTTCATTTTTGTACAGCCTGCATCACAGCAAAAAGCGCTTGGAGGAGATAACCGAAAGCGAATTGGAAAGCTTTATGAAAGCGTCAAACAATTACTGTGCAAAAAGCGTTCAAAAGTACGGAGCGATAGAGTCATATCCGACAAATATATAAAAAGAGGACAAACCGTTTACGGTTTGTAAGGAGCAGCGGCTCCTTTTTTTGTTACGTAAATTTAATAAAATGTTCAAAAAATCTGTCAAGATTTATATTGACGTATTTTTTGTTCAATGGTATAATAGATGTGTGTATTTTAATATGGAAGATAACCTTGGGGTTTACATAATGCAAAAACGAAACGTGAAGAATATACACGGTGTGTTTTGCGGTTGTATTTACAGCTGCTTATCGGCGGCGGAATGGAGATTAATGTGAAAACGAAATTTAATGCAAGACGTTACTTTCAGGTTTTGGGGATAACGCTCGGCGTTATGCTTATAGGAACGCTTGCTTGTCTTGGAATAAACTACAGCGCCGGTCTTAACGGCGAGGAGGTGGACAACACCTCGACTGTTGAAGCGTACGGAGGAAAAATAAACGTATTGCTTATGTGTACGGACGTGGACGGACTGCGTACGGACGCAATTATGCTTGCAAGCTACGACACGGAATCGGGACAGGTTAAGATGCTGTCAATCCCGCGTGATACAAAGGTTTTTGTGGGAAACAGATACCAGAAGATAAACGCCGCTCATGCGTATATGAAAAACGGCGTTATAGGCGGTCCGACGGCAACTTGCGAGGCGGTAAACAGAATAACGGGTATTCCGATAAACTATTATGTGGATTTCTCGTTTGATGCAGTTGCGCACGTTGTGGACGAGCTTGGTCCGATAGACTTTACAATACCCGACCTTTACGGTGACGGCGTGGGTATGGTGTATGACGACCCTGTGCAGAGTCTGCACATTGATCTGCCACCCGGCGATTATAAGCTGAACGGTCAGCAGGCTGTATGGGTAATGCGTTACCGTCACGGAAATCCCATATATTACAACGAGAAAACGGGAAAGTATTATTTTAAAGGCTACCCCGAGGGCGACAAGGGCAGAATAGAAATGCAGCAAAAGCTTATAAAGGCTATTGTCGATCAGAAGGTCAATGCGGCAATGATACTTAAAGTTCCCGCAATATTCCAGGCGATTACTTCGGAAATAAAAACAAACTTTACAGCTAAGGATATTATAAAATATTCAAAATATCTTACGAATTTCAGCAGTCAGAACATCGAAAGCTATGAGCTTCCGGGTCAGTACGGACACGATTCGTCAATCGGCGATGTGTGGGAGGTTGATCTGGATAAGACAAAGGAGCTTGTGCAGACTGTGTTCGGATATGACGCCGAGGGAATAACGATTGAAAATCCGAACGATAAATCATCGGGCGGTTCTTCGCAGTCGAAATCGGACAGAAATAAAGCGAGCGAGAAAAAGACCTCGTCATCATCAAGCTCGTCCGAAACAAAGCAGAGTAAGAGCAGTTCGTCATCTTCATCGTCAGGATCGTCATCATCGGGAACATCGTCGGGAAGTTCTTCGTCGAAATCTTCTTCGTCGGGAAGCTCCTCGTCATCTTCATCGGGCAAGTCGCAGTCATCTTCGTCGGCATCATCGGGCGAGAGCAGTTCGTCGGGAAGTTCCTCGTCCTCAAGCAGCGGCGGCTCATCGGGCGGTTCTTCCGCAGTTAAAACAAAAGACCTTGATGATGAATGATAAACCGAGGAGGCATAATGAAGAAGAAAGCGGCAGTATTATTCTGCATATTGGTTGCGGCTGTGCTGATTTTTGTTATCAGATATGTCAACTCACCCCTCAATTCCGTGCCTGTCGATGCGGAAACGCACGAGGAGGGCATTTCGGCAAAGGGTTTTGTCGTGCGTGACGAAATTGTGTACTATGCACGCAATACGGGCACAATATATAACCATGTCCTGGAGGGCGCAAGAGTATCGAAAGACGCAATAGTAAGCACGGTGTACAGCGGCGCTATAAGCAGCGATACGATTAAGGAATTGAGCGTTGTAGACAAGAAAATAGCTCACGAAACCAACGAAATGAAAAAAAGCTCGCTATATACCTCGGACTCCACGTCCGTAGAGGCGCAGATAGCGGCAAAGTCAAACGCTGTGTTTGACGCCGCAGACGAGAAAAATATTTCTCAGATAGCGAGATATAAAGAGGATATTAATAAGCTCCGTGCCGGCGAGGACCTGTCGGAGGATAACCGCTTAAATGATTTGCAGCAGCAAAAGCAGGCTATCGAAAACAGGATAGGCACAAATAAAGACGAGATATTCACCGAAATATCGGGTATTTTCTCCACTTATCTTGACGGCTTGGAAACAGTTTTAAAGCCCGACAGAATAAAGGAATATACGGCGGAGTATATAGAGGGACTCGACAGCAACCGTGACGCTTACGGAAACATAAGCGGAACCGTTTCGACGGGCGATCCCATATGCAAGGTAATAAATAATCATCTGTGGTATGTACTTGTTCCGCTTGAAAGCGACAAAACGGCGGACTGTAAAGTCGGCTCAAAGGTAACGGTGCGCTTTAAAAATATTGCGGACTCCGAAACAACGGGAACGATTTACAGTATATCCGAGCCGGACGAGAACAATAAAGTGCTTTTAATGATAAAATTCACGCAGTATCTTGAGGGAGCGTTCGCTTACAGGGACGCAGATGTAGACATTATCTTTAATCGCTATACCGGCTATAAAGTGCCGATACAGGCTATCCGCACCGAGGACGGCAAGCACAGCGTTCTTGCAACGGCGGGAAACAAGCAGTACAAGTGCGAGTGCGAAATACTTTACAGCGATACGGAGGATAACTCCGTAATCATAACGTCAACAGATACGGCGCAGAATAAAATATCCAAAATGGACACAATAATCATAGGAGAGCGATAAAATGCAAGACATAGCTCAAAGGCTTTCGGAGGTTGAAAAGCGCATTGAAAACGCCGCACAAAAAAGCGGACGCAAGCGCAGTGATATTTTGCTTGTGGCGGTGACAAAGACGCACCCTCCCGAGATGATAAATGCGGCGATTGCGGCGGGCGTTACCGACATAGGCGAGAACAAGCCGCAGGAGGTACGCGATAAGTATAATGCGGTAGAGCCGGTAAACTGGCATCTGATAGGGCATTTGCAGACTAATAAAGTAAAATATGTGATAGATAAATGCTGTATGATACACAGTGTTGACTCCGTAAAGCTTATGGACGAAATAGACGCCCGTGCAAGAGCGTGCGGAAAGGTTATGGATATTTTGATACAGGTCAATATATCCGGCGAGGAAAGCAAATCGGGAATAGCTCCCGAGGAACTGGATTATGTTTTAAAATATGCGGCAAATACGCCCAACCTGAAAGTCAGAGGTCTTATGACAATAGCTCCGAACACGGGTGAGCACAGTATAAACAAGCTGCATTTTAGTAATATGCATAAATTGTTTTCGGACACAAAAATGAAAACATATGACAACGTAAGTATGGACTACTTATCAATGGGTATGAGCGGTGATTTTGAGGACGCAATTGAATGCGGTGCAAATATCGTCCGCATAGGCAGTGCAATTTTCGGTAAAAGAGATTATTCTAAAATAGGGGGATAAACAAATGAGTATTTTAAAGTCAATCAAGAGCTTCGTGGGAATAGGCGAGGACGAGGATTACGAGGACGATTACTACGAAGAGGACGAGGCGGAAGCAGAGGCGGAAGCAAAACCGCATTTTAAGCGTATGCCGAAGGTAGTGCCGGTAAACAGTGCGAGCGGTTCAAGGATAAAGGTTATAAAGCCAACCGATTTCAACGACTCGCAGAGAGTTGCCGACGAGGTAAAGGCACGCAGACTGGTAATTTTTGATTTGGGGAATATGCCCGAAGCGGACGCAAGACGTGCGATTGATTTCGTTACAGGAACGGCTTATGGACTTGACGGAAACGTAAAGCGTGTTTCGGGCGAGATATTTGTAGCATCTCCGCACGGTGTGGATATTACAGGCGACAGCGTACAGGCACAGACAAAAAACTCGTTTGACTGGAATGTATGACAAGCGAAGAAAGATTGGTTATCGCAAAAGTTGAGGATATTGTGCGCTTGTGCGGAAAATATTCCTGTGCAAGGTTTTCGCAGTTTCTTGACGGCGGAGAGGTCGCTCTTATAAAGGACGAATTTCATTTCCCGTATGACTGTAATTATATGTTTTACGGCGGATATGATGAAAGCGAGCGTATGCTTCTCGGCGTTTTTCCCGAATGGGAGGAGCCGTCGGGGGACGCTTTTCCGATAACGGTACTTAAAATACAGTGCAGTTTTAAAAATGAACTCACTCATCGCGATTATCTCGGCACGCTTATGTCGCTGGGACTTGAACGCAGTAAAATGGGTGATATTATTGTCGAGGACGGGTATGCATATGTTTTTGTATGCACCGATTCGGCGGAATATATAAAAGAAAATATCCGTAAAATAGGAAATAAGGGCGTCAAAACAGAGATTATAGAGCTTAACGGCTTTGTTGCGCCAAAGCGCAGATATGAGGAAATCGAAACGGTGTGTGCGTCAATGCGCATCGATGCGGTAACGGCGGCAGCCGCAAAGCTTTCAAGGCAGGACGCCGCACGGCTTATCGAAGAAGGCAAGGTAAAGCTTAATCATCGTGAAGTAAGCGACGGTTCAAAAACTCTTTCTGTAAACGACCTTCTTTCGATACGCGGTTTCGGGCGTTTTATCGTTGCCGATGTCGGCAATGAAACGAGAAAGGGCAGACAGCATATAACTCTTAAAAAGAGTATATGAGCATATTAATTTTAGCCGTATATACGGCGGAACGGGGGGTTCTATGTTAAGACCGGTCGATATTCAGGACAAAGAATTTGAAAAAAAGATTAAAGGATATGACTGCGATCAGGTAGATGATTTTCTTGATGAGGTAATCCGCGATTACGAGGCATTGTGCAAGGAAAATCAGACTTTAAAGGACAGAATAGGACTTTTAACTCAGGCGGTGGAGCAGTACCAGGGAATGGAAAGCGCAATGGAAAAATCGCTTGATACCGCAAAAAAGAACGCCGAGGATATGAAGCGCAATGCGGAGCTTGAGGCGCAGACGATTATAAGCCGTGCAAAGCTTGATGCGGTGCGCCTTGCAAAGCAGATAGACGAGGAGCATATAAAAAAGCATCAGGAAATGCTCTCGATAAAAGCGGACGTTGAGGCGTACAAGGCGAGAATACGCCAGCTTTGCTCAAATCTTATGTCTGCTGTGGACGATATAAAATAAAAACAGTTGACATTACGGGATTTTTGTAATATAATGTACTTGACAATTTAAAAAATGCGTTGAACAAGACAGTAATCCGACAGGAAAGCAAACAGCGAGCCGCAGACGGTGTAAGTGCGGCAGTGAGTATTATCGGACGAAAATCACTTGGGAGCAGCATAGCCGAACCCTTTTTTCTCAGTAAGCTATGACGGTTTTTCCGCCGTTACAGGAACGCATATGTTGGTATGACGAGTGGTACAGCGAAAGCAAAGGCTTTCGTCTCGATACGGGACGAAAGCCTTTTTTAATTAATAATAAGAAAGGAATGGCGCAAAATGTACAATAAGGTAGACCCTAACCTCAATTTTGTTGAGCGTGAAAAGAAAACCTGCGAATTTTGGAAGGAAAACAACATTTTTCAGAAAAGTATCGATGAAAGACGTGACGGAGAAACGTATACGTTTTATGACGGGCCTCCGACGGCAAACGGAAAACCGCATATAGGTCACGTTCTCACACGTGTAATCAAGGATATGATTCCAAGATACCGCACAATGAAAGGCTATAAAGTCTTGAGAAAAGCGGGCTGGGACACGCACGGACTTCCCGTTGAGCTTGAAGTCGAGAAAAAGCTCGGACTTGACGGCAAGGAACAGATTGAAGAATACGGACTTGAGCCGTTCATAAAGCAGTGTAAGGAAAGCGTTTGGAAGTATAAGGGTATGTGGGAGGATTTCTCACAGACGGTAGGCTTCTGGGCGGATATGGACGACCCTTACGTAACATACGATAATAATTTTATAGAGTCAGAATGGTGGGCGTTAAAGAAAATATGGGAAAAGGGACTTTTGTATAAGGGTCATAAAATCGTACCGTATTGCCCGAGATGCGGAACTCCGCTTTCTTCTCACGAGGTGGCGCAGGGATATAAGG
>CAKSPN010000083.1 GCA_934481375.1 uncultured Clostridia bacterium | reverse complement strand
CGTGTGACATACACCGAGGCGATAGAGCTTTTAAAGGAACATTCGGACGAGTTTGAATATCCCGTTGAATGGGGTTGCGATTTGCAGACGGAGCATGAGCGTTATCTTACCGAAACGCTGTTCAAGCGCCCCGTAATGGTAACCGATTATCCGAAAGAGATAAAAGCGTTCTATATGAAGCTTAATCCCGACGGCAAGACGGTTGCGGCAGTGGACGTGCTTGTTCCGGGAATAGGCGAGATTATCGGCGGAAGCCAGCGTGAGGAAAACTATGACGTGCTTGTATCGCGTATGAACGAGCTCGGCTTAAAGCCTGAGGATTATTCGTGGTATCTTGACCTTAGAAAATATGGTACAAACGAGCACGCAGGCTTTGGTCTCGGATTTGAAAGAGCTGTTATGTATATAACGGGTATGCAGAATATAAGAGATGTGCTTCCGTTCCCGAGAACGGTCGGCACGGCAGAATTTTAAATTGCATATGAGGGGTGTCGGCAAAAGACGGCGCCCCTTGCGTGCATTTATACAAAAAGGAGCGGACAAATGGATTTTATTGCTATTTTGGCAGCTGTTACGGTTTCCGTAATAGCATGGGCGGTGAACAAAATTGCCGGTGCCGTTGTCACGGCTGCGGCTTTGGGATATATTGTGTATAAGGCGTATCCGATTATTATGGCGCTTAAAGGTAAAAAAGCGTATGCGGCGGGCGACAGGGAAAGCGCATGCCGTGCGTACGGGCGTGCGATAAAAACAGGACGTGCAAATTCCGTTATACAGCTTGAATATTCCGACTTGCTTATGCAAACCGGAAGAACTGATAAAGCCAAGGATTTTCTTGACGGAATGTTAAGAAAAAAGCTTCCGAACGATACACGAAACGTGCTGAAACTGCGCCGTTGTATGGCGTATTTCCAACAGGGAAATAAGGAGGAGGCATACAGCGACGCCGAGGAGATTTACAATGACGGCTTTAAGACGACGTATCTGTATGCGCTTTTGGGATTTTTTAAGCTTGACCGTGACGGAAAATCGGAGGACACGTTTAATTTCTGCAAAGAGGCGTTCGAGTATAATGACAGCGACCGTGACATAACCGACAACTACGCTCTTGCGCTGTACTATAAAGGCGAGTACGATCGTGCGGACGGGATTTATAATGTTATGACGGAAAAGCACCCTGCATTCGTTGAGGGATTTTATCATGGTGCGCTTGCTGCTTATGCAATGGGAAACTATAAAAAAACGGCAGAATATCTTGACAAAACGGAAGAATGTAAATGGTCGCCGATGACAACCGTTACAAAAGAGGAAGTATCTGAATTAAAATCGGCGGCTTTGGACAAATTAGGAGTAAAGTAATGGCAAAAACACCGCTTGCGGACAGAATACGTCCGAAAAGTATTGATGAGGTCGTAGGGCAGAAGCATCTGCTCGGCGAGGGTAAGATACTGCGCAATATAATTGAAAAAGACGAAGTGCCGAATATGATATTTTTCGGGCCGAGCGGCGTGGGAAAAACAACCGTTGCAAATATAATTGCTCAAAAAACGGGAAAAGCACTGCGCAAGTTAAACGCAACCACGGCGTCGGTGTCCGATATACGTGATATAGTCGGAACACTTGACACTTTCCTTGCACCCGAGGGTGTGCTTTTATATCTTGACGAAATACAGCACTTCAATAAAAAACAACAGCAGTCATTGCTTGAGTTTATGGAGAACGGCAAGATAACGCTTATTGCAAGCACGACGGAAAATCCGTATTTCTATGTTTATAATGCGGTGCTTTCGAGAAGTGTTGTGTTTGAATTTAAGCCGATTGATGCAGACGACATATACGAGGCACTTTTGCGTGCGGTGAAAATACTCTCGGAGGAGGATTATGCCGGTTACACGGTAACGGCTGATGACGATGCGCTTGTGCATATTGCAAACACCGCAAACGGCGATGTGCGAAAAGCTCTGAATGCGCTTGAAGTTTCGTTTCTTGCCGCGCGTGCCGATGGTAAAGGGCATATGCATATCACGCTTGAAACGGCAGTGGGCGCAACACAGAAAAAGGCTTTGCGGTACGATAAAGACGGCGACAGCCATTACGATATACTTAGTGCGTTTCAGAAGTCGGTAAGAGGTTCCGACCCCGATGCGGCGATACATTATCTTGCAAGGCTTGTGAGCGCAGGCGATTTGCAGAGCATATGCCGCCGTATATTGGTTATGAGTGCGGAGGATATAGGACTTGCGTATCCGCAGGCGATAACCGTTGTAAAATCGTGCGTTGACGCCGCTTTGCAGCTGGGATTTCCCGAAGCACGCATACCGCTGGCGGAGGCGGTGCTTCTGCTTGCAACAGTACCGAAATCCAATTCGGCAATATGCGCCATAGACGCCGCAATGCATGATATTGAAACAAAGGATACGGGCGATATTCCCGAACACTTAAAAGACAGCCATTATTCGGGTTCGGAAAAACTCGGACACGGTACGGGATATAAGTATCCGCACGGCTTTGAGGGACATTATGTGAAACAGCAGTATCTTCCGGATAATATAAAGAACGCCGCCTACTATGAGTACGGCGATAATAAAACGGAGCAGTCCGCAAAGCAATACTGGGACAGAATAAAGAATAAACATTGAAGGGGGTATAATTATGAAAGACGGTTTTATAAAAACAGCGTGCGCAACGCCCGATGTGAAAGTTGCGGACGTGGAATATAACACGCAGAAAATAATTGAAATACTTGAAACGGCGCAGAAAAACGGAACGAAAATAATTGTGTTCCCGGAGCTTTGCGTAACCGCTTATACCTGTTCGGATTTGTTTATGCAGAATGGACTTGTCAGCGCAGCGAAAAGCGCACTTATAAAAATTGCGGAAAAGACCGAAAAATGCATAGCGGTCGTAGGCGTACCTCTTGTGTACGGCAATTGCCTGTACAATTGCGCCGCAGTGCTTAATAACGGACGTGTGCTTGCGGTGATACCGAAAGAGAATATCCCGAACTATAACGAATTTTACGAGGCAAGGCATTTTGCCTCGGGAATGTTTGAAACGACTGAAATTAAAATAGGCGGATATACCGTGCCTTTCGGTACTGATATACTGATAAAATGCGAAAATATCCCCAATTTATGTATGGCGGTTGAAATATGCGAGGATTTGTGGACACCTCTGCCGCCGTCGGTGCGCCATGCTCTTGCGGGAGCGAACGTTATTGCGAATTTGTCCTGCTCAAACGAGCTTATAGCAAAGGACGAATATCGTGAAATGCTTGTCAAGAGCCAGTCGGCAAGGCTTTACTGCGCATATCTGTACGCCGATGCAGGATACGGCGAGTCTACTACCGACCTTGTGTTTGCAGGCGACAATATAATTGCCGAAAACGGCACAATTCTTGCACGAAGTAAAAGATTTACCAATTCGGTCGTATATTCGGAAATAGATTTGGAAAAAATAACAGGTGAAAGAATAAAGACCACAACCTATCCGAACGAGGGACGTGAAGATTATACAATTGTGTATGCGGACATTGAAGTTTGCGATACGGAGATAACACGTGCGATTGAGAAAACTCCTTTTGTGCCGACCGAGAGCGAAAAACGCAGAAAACGCTGTGAGGAAATCCTCACAATACAGTCAACGGGACTTAAAAAGCGTCTTGAGCATACTTGTGCGAAAACAGCTGTTGTGGGCGTAAGCGGAGGACTTGACTCCACGCTTGCACTGCTTGCGGCGGTGCGTGCGTTTGACAGCTTAAATAAGGACAGAAAAGATATTATCGCCGTTACCATGCCGTGTTTCGGAACAACCGGCAGAACGTATAACAACGCCGTGAATTTTGCAAATTCTCTCGGTGTGACTTTAAAGGAAATAAATATCCGTAAGGCGGTAACTCTGCATTTTCGTGATATAGGTCATAGCGAGGACGAGCTTGATGTCACGTATGAAAACTCGCAGGCGAGGGAAAGAACGCAGATTTTGATGGATATTGCCAACAAAACGGGCGGACTTGTTATCGGAACGGGAGATTTGTCGGAGCTGGCGCTCGGCTGGGCAACGTACAACGGCGACCATATGTCGATGTACGCCGTAAATGCAGGAATACCGAAAACGCTTATACGCTATCTGGTTGATTATGAAGCGTCGAGAACGGACAATGAGTTTTTAAAGAAAACTCTTGAGGATATTTTAAACACACCCGTAAGTCCCGAGCTGTTGCCGCCAAAAGACGGCGAAATATCGCAAAAGACGGAGCATATAGTCGGACCGTATGAACTTCATGATTTCTTTTTGTACAACCTTTTGCGGTTTGGGTTTAAGCCGGGAAAAATATTAAGGCTTGCCGAAATAGCGTTTAAGGGCGAATATACAAGAGAATTCATACTGGGCTGGCTGAAAGTGTTTTACAGAAGATTTTTTTCACAGCAGTTCAAGCGCTCGTGTCTGCCGGACGGACCTAAAATAGGAAGTGTGGCTCTTTCACCGAGAGGCGATTGGCGTATGCCGTCGGACGCCTCGGTCAAATTGTGGATGAGCGAGCTTGAAAAACTGTAATTCAATAACGCTCTTTTCACGGAAAGGAGCGTTATTTTTATGTCAAGAGGTAAACTGTGCCTTATAGCGTCGGCGTTTCTGTACGGGGTTGCGCCGGTGTTCGCAAAGGTGAGCTACAGCGGCGGTGCAAACGGAATTACGCTCACGTTTTTACGGGCGTCTATGTCCGTCCCGCTTTTGTATGCAATAATGAAAGCGGACGGCATTTCTCTGCGCCTTACGAAAGATGAGTTTAAAAGCATTGTTCTTCTGGGAGTTTTCGGCGGAGCAATACCCATTCTGCTTTTGTATGCGTCATATAATTTTATCTCAACGGGACTTGCCACAACCTTGCATTTCGTGTATCCGCTTATGATAGTTATCGCCTCCGCACTGCTGTACCACGAAAAAATGCCTATGCCGAAAATTACGGCGGCGGTAGCGGTAACTTTGGGAATTTTCTTTTTTGCGGATATAGAAACGGCGTCGGATACCGTGGGGATAATTCTTGCATTGCTCTCGGGCGTGTTCTACAGCTTTTATGTTATATATATCGACCGTTCGGGACTCGACACTATGGATTATATGAAGCTTACGTTTTACGTTATGATTATTATGAGCCTTTCAACGCTTATATTCGGTGCGCTGTTCGGCGGATTATCGTTTCATCTTACGGGCAAAGCGTGGTCGTATGCGGCGGTAATCTCGCTTATGGTCACATTGGGCGCAATGCCGCTGTTTCAGGCGGGAGTGCGGTATGAGGGTGCGTCCACGGCAGGCATAATGTCAACGTTCGAGCCTATAACAAGCGTGGTGATGGGTGCGGCATTTTTAGGGGAAATGGTAGGTATTGCTCAGATTTTCGGGATTTGTATGATTGTCGCCGGGATTATGCTGGTGCACAAATGAAACCTTTGCGGAAAAAATCCGTCTAATATACAAAGGAAAAGAAAGGAAATATTAATGCTATGTGCAAAAAATTATTAATAGTGGTTGATTATCAGAATGATTTTGTGTCGGGAACGCTGGGATTTCCCAAGGCGTGTGAGCTTGAAGAGGGAATATTGAAAAAAATACAGGAGTACGCGAATGACGAGATTGTGTATACGCTCGACACGCATACGGAGGATTATCTAAACACGCAGGAGGGAAAAAATCTTCCCGTAAAGCATTGCATAAAAGGTACGGACGGGTACGAATTGTACGGAGCGGTTAAAGCGGCGCTTGAGGGAAAGCGTTGTTTTGAAAAGCCGACTTTCGGCTCGGGTGAACTGTATGAATATCTTAAAGGAAAGAATTATTCAAAAATAGAGCTTTGCGGATTGGTAAGCAATATCTGCGTTATCGCAAATGCGGTTATCGCAAAGACAGCTTGTCCCGAGGCGGAGATTGCAGTAAGTACGCTGACGACCGCAAGCTTTGATGAGGAGCTTAACAAAGCGGCTTTTGCCGTAATGAACGGATTGCAGATAAAGACTGAATAGGAGGCACATATGAAGTACGGATTGGTTCTTGCCGGCGGCGGCGCAAGAGGTGCGTATCAGATAGGCGTAATGCGTGCGATAAAGGAACTCGGTATTGAAATATCGGCGGTCAGCGGAACGTCAATCGGTGCGATAAACGGCGCACTTTTTGCGCAGGGAAGTTACGAAACCGCAGAAGAAATGTGGACGGATATACGGCTTGAGGATATAGTAAAAATTCCGTCGGAGTTCGGAAAAAATCTTTTAAGCATATCGAATATCACGGGACTTGTTGCGGAAATGAAAAAGGGCGGATTTGATATATCTCCGCTCGAAAATCTTTTAAAAGAGCTTGTGGACGAGGATAAACTGAGAAGCTCCGAAATTGATTTCGGACTAACCTCCGTGTCGCTTACAAATAAGAAAGCGGTAAGCCTTTTTAAAGATGAAATCCCAAAAGGAAAAATTTACGAATATCTTATAGCAAGCGCAAGTCTGCCTATTTTCAAAACCAAAACAATAGGAGGCGAACGGTTTGCCGACGGCGGATTTGCGGATAATATGCCCGTCGATCTTCTTATTAAAAAGGGAATAAAGGACATTATAACCGTTGATGTTCATGGCGTGGGAATGAAGAAAGATACTCTTACGGCAGGCGTGAATTTAATTGAAATAGAGTGTTCAAAACCCCGTGTCGGCACAATGGATTTCAATCCCGACGGCATAAAAGCGTCTATGGAAGAGGGATATTATGACACCAAAAAGGTTATGGGATACTACGGCGGTAAAAAGTATTTTTTTGATTTTGATGAATACAACAATCTTAAAAGAAAATACGGAATAAAACTTATTGAAGGTTTGGAGGACGCCGCCGAAGCGTTTGGACTTGATGAATTGTGCGTTTATGGCTTTGATGATTTTCTCGAAAAAACGCTCACGCTTTATCGTGAATGTGAGCGGCGTGTGGATTATTCGGTAATAACCGCCCTGCATGAGGAAAGTGCAGGCGCATTGGTTGTCGGTTTGGTCGGAATGTTAAAAGAAAATAAGAAAGAGTTTCTCAGCAAGCGCCTTGATATAATGGGAAAATACTATAACGCTGCAAGCTCTTTGATGTATTTTGTTGATTAAAACACGGTATTTTGACTTTTGTTTGAGCAAAATATAAAAAAATGCAAAAAAGTGTTGACAAAGGGGAAAATATCTGTTAATATAAATAAGCTGTCGTTTGGGAACGGACACAATCAAACAAAAAAATATCGAAAAAAGGTATTGACAAACTGTTTGAACTGTGATAATATGAATAAGCTGTCCTCAAAAAGACGGTAACACACAGCCTTGATAAGCGTTTGAATAAAAAAAGCGCATAAAACCTTGAAAAAAATAAAAAAAGGTCTTGACAAAAGAGGAAAGATGTGTTAGAATA
>CAKSPN010000082.1 GCA_934481375.1 uncultured Clostridia bacterium | reverse complement strand
CCTACGGAGTCGACCGATATTGCAACATATTACATTGTCGACCGTGAGTATGAAAACCACGAAACTCTTCCGATAGGAAAGCCGTGCGCCAATATGAAAGCGGTAATACTGAACAGTGAAAACAAGCTTTGCCGCACGGGCGAACAGGGCGAATTGTGCATAGGCGGCAGCGGAATTGCGTCGGGATACTGGAACTCACCCGAAATTACCGAAAAGGCATTTGTGCAAAATCCGCTCAACACCAAATATAACGAAACACTCTACAGAACGGGCGACCTCGTATATGAAAACGAGGAGGGCAATATAATATTTGTCGGACGTGCGGACAGTCAGATAAAATTAAGAGGCAACCGCATAGAACTGGGCGATCTCGAAAGCGCCGCCTCCGCAATGGACGGCGTGGACAGCTGCTGTGCGCTGTTTGATGCGGACAAGCAGGAGATTGTATTGTTTATCGAAACACAAGAAAACATTGTTCAGCGGAAATTCAATATGGGACTTAAGCAATATCTTCCGTCCTATATGGTTCCGTCAAGAATAATAACAACGGACAAGTTTCCGCACACACCGAGCGGAAAGATTGACCGTCAGAAACTGAAGAAAGAATATTTTTAAACAAAGAAAGGAAAATAAAAAAATGTCAGTACAGGATACTATAAGCGAGTTTATTAAGGAAAAGTTTGAAATAGGCGACGACCCCGATTTCAACAATGATGTGCATATGTTCAACGAAGGCTTTGTCGATTCGTTCGGTGCAGTCGAGATAATTCATTTTATTGAGGAAACCTTCAATATCGAAATCACGCAGAAGGACATCACTCTCTACCCGATGAACACGGTCAACGAAATCGCAGAAGTGGTTGAAAGTAAAATAGGATAATATGTGGTATTTACAATCGGATATTCTTTTCCGCCTGCTTATTGCGTGCGGAGCTATGATTGTTTTTTCGGGGCTTTCACGCCTGCTGTTCAAAAAGGATTTCGGACCTAAGGTGCTGATTTTTGCGGATATGGCGGTAATCGGATACGTTTCGGTGCGCCTGCTTTTCGCAAGCCTTGTTTACACAATCATAACATATATACTGGTGTGCTTTTTGCGGCGTGCGAAAAAATGCAAAAAGTTCCTTTTTGTATTTTTGTCGCTTGTATGCACGATACCGTTTTTCTACGGAAGAATGACGGAGTTTTTCCCGTCACTCCCGGTTATTATAACGTTTGTCGGAATAGCGTATCATATGCTCAAAGCAGTGGACGCAATGTATTTTGTGTACTATACGGATATGAAAATTCCGTTTCTTACGTATGCAAACTATATGCTGTTCTTCCCCGTATTCACATCGGGACCTATTTTCCGCTACCGTGACTTTTTAAAGGTGTACAACAAACCAGTTCCGCTTGACGGCAAGCGGTTTATCTGCTGTCTTAAGCGGTTTATAAAGGGAATGTTCAAGAAAATGGTGGTACTGTTTTTTGTACAGACGCTTTTTACGCATCTTTTAGGTGCGGAAAAGAACATTTTAATAAGCTTTCTCCTTGTTGTACTAAGCTATTTCACGCTGTTTTTCGACCTTTCCGGCTACAGCGACATTGCCATATCGGTCGGAAACGCAATGGGATATACCGTTCCCGAAAACTTCCGAAAACCGTGGGCGGCGGCGTCATTCACGCAGTTCTGGCGCAACTGGCACATAACCTTAAGCGACTGGGTGCGTGAGCATATTTTTGTAGTATTAAACGGCAAGCGCCTTAAGCGCATACCGTCCGCACTGGTAGGTTTTGCGATAATGTTCGTCATGGAGATGTGGCACGGCTTTGCATTTATAAACATAATAGGCGGTATATACAACGGCTTATGCCTCGGCTTGGAAAACCTTTTCGGGCTCACCACCGCCGACAAGCGTAAAATGAACAAGGGCGTATATATACTGCGCTGTTTTATCGTGAACTTCCTGTTTGCGGTGAACACGCTTATGGTTACTGTTTCGGGAGAGCAATTTTTTGAGATATTAAGAGGATTTATCAGAATATGAAGAAAATGATTACAGCGGTGCTTATTGCGGCGGTGCTTTTCGGCTGCGATACGTACCTCACAAAGACAAACTTCATAGCCTACAGCGATTATTTTGTCAAAAACGATTTTGAGATAACGCAGTACAAGCACCCCGAAAAAGTGTGGGACAAGGTGTTTTTCGGAAATTCCGTTGTTATTTCCGCATTTATGGAGGATAAGAGCAATTCGGGGTACGTAAACCTCGGACTGGATTACGGCGTTGTGACGGATTTATGGGATATGATTTGCCAAAAGCAGATACATATAGGCTCGGAGCTTGTTATCGGGCTTAATTATCTGACGCTTTATGATGATTTTGACACAAACCCGACCTATATATGGCACAAAAAACCGTATCAGCCGTATGCGTATTTTGAGCGTGACAGATTTTATCCGATGATAACGGACGGCTTTGAAAAGCTTTTGGACGGTGAAAATCCGCTTCCGTTTAAATATCTTCCGCAGGAGAAAAGCGTGTACCACGGACGTGTGGCACGCAGTGCAATGGAGGAGAAATTAAAGGAATACGAAACCGAGTATTTTAATCAGCCGATAGAAAAATTCTCGGATAACCTGGACGCTTTGGAGAAGATAATAAAATACTGTGGCAAAAACGGCATACTTATACGTGCTGTATGGATGCCCTGGAACACAGACTACGATATGCCGCCGCTTTTGGGTGAGATAAAGAGCGAGGCGTACAAGGTATTTGACCGTTACGGCGTTGAGGTTCTGGATATGGAAACGGAGTGTCCGCCCGAATGGTTTTACGATACGGGACATTTAAACTACGATGTCGGTTCACCGAAATTTACGGAAGAAATAGATAAATGGCTTAACGGAGAATGATATGAAATTTATAAAAAAATCGGCGGTTTTTCTGCTGTACCTTATAATGTTTATACTTGTGTGCATTTTCTTTACGGGAAACGGCACGTTCATATACGAGGGCTTTTAATATGAAGATAAAAACAGTTTTAATCGTTTTGTGTATGCTCCTTTTATGCTCCTGCAAAGCGCAGCAACAGATTGACGGCGACACACTGCGTGCCGGAGTTATAAGCGCCGAGAGCGGCAGCGACACGTACAAACAGCTTTGCCGTTCCATGATTGCCACGCTTGATGCGGAGGAGCTTTCTTCGGCTGACGGCGATTTGTCGGGTTACGATATGCTTTTTATTGACAAAAGTATGGCGGACAAGGATTTGTCCGCTGTTGAGGACTATGTAAAAAACGGCGGCTCGGTATTTCTCGACAATGCTCTTTACAACAGCTTTGACGCCGATTTTATCGGTGCGGAAAAGTTTGTAAAGCTTGAAAAATGCCCCACGGAATTTATCTGCCCCGACGACGGCGGCGATATGCTGAAAATTCAAGAGCTTTTGTGCGATTTTCTGCATCTGTACAGCAACTACAAAAATTATGACGTATTATCGCAAAAGGACTACGGCTACGGCGCCGTAACGTCAGATGCACAGGAGGTTGCGGGGTTTGACGGACTTTCGCTGTATACGTTAAATCAATACGGAAACGGGTATGTCTTTTTCACCAATCCCGTACTTCCCAACGCATTTTCGGTAAATGACCTTACGCCGAAAAACAGGGGCGAATATTTCTCAAACTCGACTGTCGGCGCAAATATTCTTTTGCAGAGCTGTTTTGCGGAATTTGTGTCGATTAAAAAATACGGCTATGCCGTGTGGCGCACCTTCGGCTCGTTCGGAACAAAACCGGCGGCGTGGGAACTGCATTACGAGGATATAACGGGCATTGAAAACGAAAGCGCCCTTAAATTTGATAAGCTGTGCCGTGAATACGGGCAGTTCCCGTCATTCACGCTTGTGCGAAACCCGTACACGTGGTTTGAGCGTGCGGAAACGGTGACATATATAAAAGAAAACAACGGCAGATACGAGCCCGACGCATACGAAAACGCATACTCATCGGGTAAGCACTGCGTTTCTATGAAAAAGTGGCTTAAAATAGGCAAATACGAGGAAAGCGAAAGCTATTTCAAATATACGGGCGAATACACTCTCCGTGCTTATCCGCTCCCGTGCGATTTTGACGGCGACGGCAAAACGGATTTGATATGCGGTGCGGGTGACGGAAACCTGTATCTGTACAGCGGAATAGGCAGTAATGAAAATTACGAGTTCGGCGCTCCCGTATATCTTACCGATACGGAAGGTGCGGCGCTCAATACCGGCGCATACTCTTCCCCCGCCTTTGCGGATATTGATCTTGATGGTGAGGACGAGCTTATATCGGGCAGTGAGGACGGAAAAATCTACTGCTTTAAACGCATATCCGGCTGTATGTTTGAAAAGCAGGGCGTAATTCTCGAAACGGAACTTACAGACTCTATGATTTCCGCCGGTGATTTGGACGGCGACGGTCTTGATGATATTGCGGTCGGTTCGCGGAAAGGCGATCTGCGCATTTATTACGGCAAAAAATCGCAATACGGAATAAGCTTTGGCGAATACGAAACAATCGACTCCAAGCACAGCTGGTGCGCACCGTGCGTAACGGAGGACGGAAAGCTTTATGCGGGCATCGGCGAAGGATATATTGCCGAATTTGAGAAAACGGACGGCGGTTATAAGTTCAGCGGTTATCTTGACGGCGAAAAATACAATTACAACGGAAACAAGCATCTGAAATTCGGCGAGAACTGCGTGCCGAGATTTTACGACCTTGACGGCGACGGCAAAACGGAACTTATATGCGGTGAGCTTGAATACGGTGCGGCATATCCGATAGACAGTCCGTATTTTCCGCTCCGTGACAAACTGCAAAAGCATATAGATTATTTTAAGGACAATTATATCTATCTCGGTGTTCATTCGCTCACACAGAAATATGCCGACGAGGAGCAAGAGTGCAACGAGCTTTCGATGCACAAAAAGGCGTTTGCGTCCTACGGGCTCGGTTGGGACGGCTTGGGCGCAAATCAGCACACATGGTTTACAAGCCAGATAGGCTATGACGGCGATTTTGATAATGAGCAGGGATATGACGGCACATACAGGCATCAGTACGAGTCGGGACTTTTATGGAACAGCGGTTCGCAGACGCCGTGCAGCAGTGCAGTTCCGCAGATAAGTGCGGAAAATTCGCTTATAATACCGTTCGAGCTTTCAAACGGTATGCTTATGCTGCAGCCGTCAAACACGCCTTACGGTCCCGAGCTTTTCTCAAAAACCTCGGCAAAATATGAAGTTCCTCTGCTTTTCTACAATCACTGCGATTACATCTACAGCGATGAGGAAAACCAGGAGGAGCAGATTAAAAAGGTTGATAAAATCACGGGCGAGAACGGGTATTCGTTTGTAGGCGAGGATCAGCTTGCAAAAGCCGTCACCGCCGCTTATGCGGTTAAAGTTCACGCAAGACGTGAGGACGGGAAAATCATTCTTTCCGCCGAAACGTCGGATAAGCACTCACCGCTATACGATAAGCGCTATGCGGACTGCACGGGCGTAAAGGTGGTTTTCGGAAAAAGCGAGGACCCGACCGCATACCGCAGTAATGCGTCGGTGTGGCGGATAGACAATCAC
The DNA here is from genome assembly GCA_934481375.1 of uncultured Clostridia bacterium. Lineage (GTDB taxonomy): Bacteria > Bacillota > Clostridia > UBA1381 > UBA1381 > UBA4716. The sequence goes on along the minus strand of CAKSPN010000082.1, from coordinate 1,815 downwards.
GCAGTATACGTTTCGCTCGACAAAGAGGCGGAAATTATAAAAGAAAGAACACAAGAGCCGCATATCACAGCAGTAAACATTCCGGCGCAGATACGCGAGAATAAGAAAAACATCACGCTGAAATTCAAGGAAAACGGCTTTATGCAGGTTTTTACTGACGGATATGCAAAAACTCCGTCCGACGGCTGGGAAACGGTTTCCCAAAACGGAAAAACGATTTTCAGAAAATACGGAAAAGCATCAGAGCTTGTTATAGAAAAATAAACGGGAGGCAGTGCATTGCAGACAAAGGGGATTTACAAAATGCCGGTTACGGAAAAAAAGACCGATTGGTTTTTGGCGGTTATTGTATTTATACTGTCCGTGTTCGGAATAGTCGTGATTTATTCGGCAACACGCACGCTTAAAACAAACACGAACGTCATTGTGCAGTCGGCGGCTTTTGTAATCGGAAGTGCGGTTATGCTTTTTATGAGCAGGTTTGATTACGAACAGCTTAAAAATATGGCGAAATACATCTATATTTTTGCCGTGCTGATACTGATTGCCGTACTGCTTTTCGGAATATCGGGCGACTGGGGCGCACGCAGCTGGATACGGTTCGGGGCAATCGGCATACAGCCGTCCGAAATCGCAAAGGTGTGCTTTATAGTAACATTTTCATACCACCTTTCAAAGGTTGAGGAAAGCATAAACAAAATCCCCGTCATAATAGGTCTGATTTTGCATCTCGGACTTCTTTTGGGACTTATTATGCTTCAGCCCGATTTGGGAAGCGTTCTGGTATTCCTGTTTATGTTCGTATGTATGCTGTTCACCGCAAAAATATCATGGAAATACGTTGCGGCGGCGCTCGGCGCAGGAATAGTTTCCGTTCCGCTGATATACAAATTTCTGCTGAGCGAATATCAGAAAAAGCGTATACAGGTATTTTTAAACCCCGACCTTGATCCGCTGAACAGAGGATACAACGTTATACAATCCAAAATAGCAGTCGGTTCGGGACAGATTTGGGGAAAAGGATATTTACAGGGTACGCAAAATCAGTTCGGATATTTACCCACAAAATACACCGACTTCATATTCTCCGTCATTGCAGAGGAGTTCGGACTTATCGGTGCGGTGATTGTAACGGTGCTTCTGTTTATGCTGATACTGCGCTGTTTTAAAATCGCAAAAAAGGCTGACAATCCGTTCGGCAGATACATCTGCGTGGGAACGGCGTCAATGCTTTTATTCCATACCTTTGAAAACATAGGTATGTGCATAGGACTTATGCCCGTAACGGGTATTCCGCTCCCGTTTATAAGCTACGGCGGTACGGCGATGGTTACAAATATGCTTGCAATAGGGCTTGTGCTGAGCGTTTCCGCCCACAACAAGCCGCGGAGCGTATTCGACGTATATTAAATCACAAATCACTCTCTTCGGAATATTATACAATAAGTGATAATATTTGAAAGGAGTGATTTTTTTGTATATAACATTAGGCTCAATAACAACGGCGGCACGGCTTAAAAAGCTTCTCGAAGCCTCCTCGGGCTATCCTGCCGACGTTGTCCACACGCCCGGCAAGCTCAACAAAACCGGCGAGTGTTCGTATTCGGTGCGTGCCGATGACCGTCTTTTGAAAATAGTAAGACCGTTATGCGACGAGAATGGCATACGGATCAAAAAAATATATATTGAAGAAATTCGTGACGGGGAGCGTGTATTCAATGAAGTATCTTGACAATGCGGCAACTTCCGCAAGGAAACCCTTTGCGGTATACAAAGCGCTTATGAGCGGTACAATCTTTGAGAGCGGCAATGCCG
>CAKSPN010000081.1 GCA_934481375.1 uncultured Clostridia bacterium | reverse complement strand
GGTTTGTCTACAGTTAAAAATGCTGTAAACATCACGTTTACAGCATTTTTTTATACCGATATTATTCCTTTTTCTATAGCCTCGATTACGGCTTTTAATGCGTCCGAGTTGTTGTCAACAGTAATATAGTCAGCCGCTTCAAGCGCAGGCTTTACCGCATTTGCGACCGCTACGCCGGCTCCGGCGTGGGTGATAAGCGGTATATCGTTGTAGTTATCTCCGACGCCTATTGTTTTTTCAACGGGAATATTCAATAATTTCGCAAGCTCCAGAAGTCCCGTGCCTTTGTTTGAGCCTTTCGGGAGCAGTTCGTAATACCACGGACTCGACTGCATAAATTCAAATTCATCGGCAAACTCGCTTTCGGCAAAGGCTTGGCGGATTGTATCCACCTGATTCTCCTCGACCATAAATATTACTTTTACCCAATCGTCCGATATGTCTTGATAATCACCGTAATTATCGGGAAGATTTTCATACTTCTTGTGCATTTCAAGCCGTTTGTTTGTACGGCAGAAAACGCTTTCCCTGGCGGTGCACACATCTATAGCCGCATAGGGGAATTTATTGTAAATAAACTCCACGGCACGCTTTGCATCGGCGTTAAGCTTATTCAAATATAAAATCTTATCATTTTCAAAATCGTAAATACCTGCGCCGTTAAAGCATATCATAGGCACATTGGGCTTTATGTGATCAAGCAAAAGCTTTGCTCCTGCGATACATCTGCCTGTTGTAAACGCAAAAAGTCCGCCCTCGGCTTTAAAATGTTCTATTGCTCTCCTGTTGCCGTGAGATATGCGTTTATCGGCGGTAAGGAGCGTATCGTCAAGATCGGTGCATAAAAGCAATCCGTCAAATTTACCCATAAAATCAACCTTTCCAATCGTTTATAATATTTTACCATACTATTAATTAATTTTCTACAGCAAAAATAGACAATATATAGCAAACAGGCACGCCGTAAATACTCAAATATAACATAAAAAATACTTGTAAAACCGTGGAAAACGTGGTATAATGTACTGATACAAAAAAATATTAATAATTCCGGCGGGGGATATATGAAAATTACCGATGAACTTATAAAGAGAGCGTGTTCCGCCACGATATACAAGCGAGGGCTTGAATATCACCGAGAGGGACGTGTACATTTAAGAAAGAGAAGCGACAATTTAATAAATGCCGTTGTTGACGGCGAGGACATATATAATGTACAGGTGAAGTTTGACGAAAACGGGATAGGCGACTATATGTGTACATGTCCGTATTACGAAACCATGGGCGCAATGTGCAAGCATATAGTTGCGGCGCTGAAACAGCGTCAGGCGGAGCTTGAGGAAAGCGACACGTTTTTTGACCGCAACGATGCGATTGCAGGTTTGCTGTGTGCCGAGTATTCGCAGATGCATACGGAAAAACAGCCTATATATATAAAATTCATTTTGTATGCGGACAGGCTGCCGCACGGCGGAATGTCGTATTCGATGGCGCTTGAAACGGGCAGCGGCGAAATGCAGGGAATAGAGAATTTTCTTGACGCATATTTAAACGGCAGAGAATTTTTGATTAACAGGAGTACGCAGTACAAGCCGTCGGAAACGTATTTTTACCGTGAGCAGAAAGAGATACTCGATATTCTTGCGGAGTCGTACGAGGCACGCTCAATACAAAATCCGCTTTATACCAAAGCCATATACCGCACGCCGTTCGGGGAAAAATGCGCCGCACGTATATTTCCGCTCCTTTGCGATGCGGACTTTACGCTTGTATTTGACGGTATGGCGGTTACGGATATGCATATCGAAAATGATAATCCCGATATTATAATAGATATTGATGCCGCAGACGGAGAGATAAATATGTCCGTAAGCGAATACGGCTGTGCGCTCACGCAGGACGGCAGTTGGTTTTTGTATGAGGACGTTATTTACCGTACAAGTGCGGAATGGCGCAGTTATTTTATGCCCGTTTACCGTGCGCTTGCAAGGGATAACAGAACGCAGATAAGCTTTAAGGGGGACAATACAATCGAATTTGCGGCGGAGGTACTGCCTGTGCTCAGAGGAAAGCACGGCGTTATCACACGTGGGCTTGACGAAACCATAGTGAACGAAACGCCTGTGTTTAAGGTGTATCTTGACGTTGACGGAAAAGGTATAAGCGCAGTTGTTACCGTAAGCTACGGCAGTATTACGATGCGTATTCCCGATGAAAAAGTTGAAAGCAGAAAGATAATAGTAAGAAAATATTCGGAGGAGTCGGAAATACTTGACGTGTTCTCGCATTTTTCGCTTGCGGACGGAACATACACGCTGTATGACAATGCGGACATATACGAATTTCTGACCGATGACGTGCCGTATCTTGAGGCACGTGCGGAGGTGATTGCCTCCGACAAATTCAAGGCATTGGCGGCAAATGATGCGGATATATCCGCATCGGTACGGTATAACAGCGGAGTTGACCTGCTTGAGGCGGATTTTGAGAGCAGTCTTACTTATGAGCAGATTTCGGGAATACTGAAAGCCGTTAAATTAAAACGACCGTTTTACAGACTTAAGGACGGCAGATTTGTAAGCCTTGACAAGAACGAGAAAACGGAGGTATTTTCACTTCTCGAACGTCTTGATTTCGGCGAGGGCGATTTGCAGAACAGAAAGAAATTCTTACCGAAATACCAGGCACTGTATTTGTCTGCACTTGACAGCATAGAGCATAAGGAAAGCTTTATCGATTATATAGAAAAGGTAAAAAGCATTGAGCCGAAAATCCCCGAAAATCTGAAAAAAGTTATACGTCCGTATCAGTATGACGGCGTGAAATGGTTAAAACAGCTTTCGGAACTTAATTTCGGCGGAATACTTGCGGACGATATGGGTTTGGGAAAAACATTGCAGGTACTGGCGTTTGTGCATGGTGAAAAGCCGAACGGACCTACGCTTATCATAACGCCGAGTGCACTTGTGTATAACTGGCTCAACGAAATAGAACGCTTTGTACCCGACGCAAAGGCGATAATTATAGACGGCAGTAAGGCGGAGCGCACGGAACGTATAAAATCGGTAAACGATTATGAGTTTGTCATAACATCGTATCCGATATTAAGGCGTGACTCGGCGCTGTATGAAGATATAACATTCCAATATTGCTTTATAGACGAGGCTCAGCATATTAAAAATCCGTCAACAATAAACGCAAAAAGCGTGAAAAAGATAAAGGCACTTCATAAATTTGCCGTAACGGGTACGCCTATAGAAAATTCATTAAGCGAGTTGTGGTCGGTGTTTGATTTTGTTATGCACGGGTATCTGTACGGATTAAACGAATTCAGAAACAGGTACGAATACCCGATAATGCGTGACGCAGACGGATTTGCGGCGGCTGATTTGAAAGCGAAAATACGCCCGTTTATTCTGCGACGTATGAAAGCGAACGTTTTGAGCGAATTGCCCGAAAAGATAGAAAACACGATGTATGCGGAACTTACGGCGGAGCAGAAGAAAATGTATTCGGCGTATCTTGCTCTTGCAAAGAACGAAACCGCAGCACTGCTCGGCGAGGGCGGAAAAGGGAAGATGCGTATTTTGTCACTGCTTATGCGGTTAAGGCAGATATGCTGTCATCCGTCGCTGTTTGACGAGGCATACCGCAAGGGGAGCGGAAAATTGGATATGCTTATGGAGCTTGTCGGGAGCGGAGTCGGTTCGGGGCACAGGATACTCATATTTTCGCAGTTTACGTCAATGCTCTCGATAATACGTGAGCAGATGAAAGCATTAAAAATCGACTGCTTTTATCTTGACGGTCAGACGCCGTCGTATGAGCGTGCGGAAATGGCTGACAGATTTAACGGCGGTGAACGTGAGGTGTTTTTGATTTCGCTTAAAGCCGGCGGTACGGGACTTAATCTTGTCGGTGCGGATATGGTTATCCATTACGACCCGTGGTGGAACCCGGCAGTGACGGATCAGGCGAGCGACCGTGCGTACCGCATAGGTCAGAAAAAAGCCGTACAGGTGATAAAACTTGCAGCAAAGGGGACTATAGAGGAAAAAATTCTAAAATTGCAGGAGTCAAAGCGCTCGCTTGCGGACGATATTGTGAAAGTAAACACGGAAACATTCGGAAACTTGTCGAATGATGAGATAATGTCGCTGTTTGAGTAGGAGGAAGATATGGAAAAAAGGAAAACTGCCGTAAACGTGATTTTGCTTGTATTATCCGTTTTTGCGGTAAATCTTATTGCGGTGCTGTATATAAAATGCGGTAAAAATATATACTTCTGGGACGACGCAACCTATTGGGACATTGCGAGAAATCTTGCCAAACGTGATATTTCTATGCAGTTCTGGCGTGATGTTTATAATTCCGTTTCCACACAGGATTATAACTATGCGGCAGGCGTGATAAGCGCATTTTATGTAAAAGTATTCGGCGAATCAAGACTTGTATATATACTGGGGCTTGTGAACACGTATCTTATTCCGTCATACGTGATGATATATTTTCTTGCAAAAAAGCTCGGAAAAGCGCCTGCCGTAACAACGGTATTGACAGTGCTTTTATGCCCTGTAATGCTGTTTCTGACGCTTAACGGCTTTGTCGATATAGGCGGATTGTTTATATGCCTTTTGTGCTACTCGCTGTATTATCCGAAAAGGGAAAAGCTTGCAATACCGTACAGCATAGCGATAGGAATACTGCTTGTGCTTGCAATGGTTTGGCGCAGATGGTATGCGTTTTTCTCGGTGTCCTTCATCACCGCAATGGCGGCGGACTGCCTTTTGTTCGGACGAAAAAAAATCCCCGTGCTTGTTACGGGGGCGTCGGCAGGATTGTTTTTGCTTTTGTGTTTCCGCGGATTTCTGTTCGGAAAGCTTATGCAGGACTACGGCACGCTGTATTCGGGATATAAATTTGCACTGAGTATTGATTTTAAGCTTTTAACAAGATATTTCGGCATACTTTTCCTGCTTGCGCTTTTGGGCGGAAGCATTGCGGCAATGGTGAAAAGGGGCGAAAAACGCACCGTATTTATGTGGATACAGATGTGCGTGTGCTTTGTGATGTTTGTGTTTACACAGACACACGGTCAGCAGCATTTGCTGTTGTACGTGCCGTCCATAATAATGCTTTGCATTATACTTATAAAGCATATTTCAACGGGGTATATGCTTGCGGCGGCAATAGTATTGGCATTGGCACAGATGGTAAACCCGTGTATTCCGATAAAACAGCCGCAGAGCATATCGGAAATTAGGCATTATGCCGTAATTCCCGATTTTTCAATGCTCCCGAAAACACGTACCGATACACATCAGATACTTGATTTGAAAAACAGGCTTGACGGCGTTGTCGGCGATGGGGAGACGCTGGGCGTTCTGGCATCGTCGTTTGTAATAAACGAGGATATTTTAAAGAATGTTCAGGCATCGCTCGGAGAGAGGTGCAGCCGTGAAAATTATATAGTATCTTTGCCGCAGGTAGACTCAAGGGACAGAGATATGAACGCATTTTACAATGTGAATTATATTCTTGCCGTGTTCCCGGCGCAGACTCATCTGGCAAAGGAAAATCAGACGGTCGTTACCGAGGCGGTCAGAAGCTTTGAGGCGTATGCCGATTTTGCAACGGCATACGAGGAACTCTCCGAATACGAAACGGACATAAACGGATTAAAGGTAAAGCTTTATAAGCGTACCAAACAGGTAAGCGAAAGCACCATGCGTGAGTTTGAAACGAGGCTTTACAAATAGAGTTTACAGAATGTTTACAGTTGATATGTTGACTTTTCACAAATAAGGGTCTATATTATAGATATAGTTTAAAAGCCGCCGAGGGGGCGGCAGAAACGGAGATATATATGAGAAGCTGTATTTATTGCGGTAAAGAACTGGAAAAGGGCGAAGTGTGCGATTGTCCGCAGAGTGTGGCACACAGAAACGCAAAAAACAATGCGTCCGCCGCCGAAAACGGTGAGCGTGAGAATAATTCGTATGACCCCAATTACAGTCAGAACACGTACCAGACGGGATATACAAAAAAAGAGGGCAAAGCAAAACAGGCGTGGAACAGGCATAAAATGAAACGCTCGGTCAACCGTTCGGGCGAGAACGTATCCAAAAACCTGTTTGCGGTTGTAAAGCAATTCTTCAAATCACCGATAGAAACGGTAATCAATCCTCCGTATATCAGCAAGCTTCTGATAATGGTGCTGACGGCTGTTCAGGGCGCTCTTATATGGATAAGTATGTATTTTATACTTACAAACGTGCGCAGAGGTCCGTTTGCAATGCTGGCGTCGCTTATATCGTTTAACGGTACGGGTTACAGAAATGTGCTTGAATTTTTGCTGATTGCTTTGTCGGGTGCATTGAGCGGTGTTCTGATGTTCTTCATATACAGCGGAGTGTTCTACGGAATAAACCGTCTGATATTCAGGCTTGATACACGCTATTGGGATTTTTCGCAGAGGTTTGCGCTTACGGGAATACCGCTGGCTATAGTCGGACTTATCGGTGCGGTGTGCAGTGTGTTCTCGTCAACAACGCTTATGATTTTAATTCTGTGCGGAGCGTCGATGTGGGCGGTACTGACCTATGAGGGACTGAAAACCGAATGGGTGACAAAATCCTCGGGAAAAATCATATATGCAATGATGCTCGGATTGTTCATTATATTCAGCGTAGTATGTTATCTGATAAGATTATCATAAATACATTAAACGGAGGTTTTACAAATGAAAGAAATTAAAACAAACAATGCACCGGCGGCAATAGGTCCGTATTCACAGGCAATTGTAACGGGGAATATGGTTTTTGCGTCGGGTCAAATTCCTGTAAATCCGTCAACGGGCGAAATTCCCGAGGGCGTTGAAGCACAGGCAAATCAGGCGTTCACAAACGTGAAAAATCTGCTTGAGGCAGCCGGCACAAGTATTGATAATGTTGTAAAAACGTCGGTGTTTATTCAGAATATGGACGATTTTGCAAAGATAAACGAAATATACGCAAACTATTTCACGGAGCCTTTCCCGGCACGTTCGTGCGTGGAGGTTGCAAAGCTCCCGAAGGGAGTATTGCTTGAAGTAGAGGCAATAGCGGAACTTAAATAGCAAAAAAAAGAAATCCCTATCGGGATTTCTTTTTTTGCATTGACATATAAAACATTTGCGTGATATAATATTGTTACTGCTTGGAAAAGAGGAAATTATTATGGAAAACAAAATTGAAAAATACATATCCGAACACTGGGACGAATGTATAAAAGAAAACAGGGAGGACGACGGCACGCTTATCGGACTTCCGTATCCGTACACCGTTCCGGCTGTCGGACATTTTAACGAACTGTATTACTGGGATACATATTTTACAAATGTCGGGCTGCTTGCGTCGGGAAAGGCGCTTTTGGCAAAATGCAACACCGATAATATGCTGTATCTCGTAAACA
>CAKSPN010000080.1 GCA_934481375.1 uncultured Clostridia bacterium | reverse complement strand
TTACGCTCAATCTCCTTTAACCGCTCACAGCGAATACCGCATATACGCTTTCGATAAGCGGTGCAAGAACAACCGAGAAAAAGAGCGGCACATTTACGGAAACAGTTTATACAAACAACGATACTCCGTCAGCTCCGAGCTATACGCTGCCGGATATAAAACCTGTAATAACCACCTCCAAAAACGGCTCCGTAACCACGGTTACGATTGCTATGCCCGAGTCGGCAAAGGATATGGTAAGGGGTTACACGATATATGTAAACTACAACAGCACATACGTTAAGCCGAACGGAAACAATGCGGTTACAAAAACTCCTTCGGACGCAGAGGTGACAAAAGCCGATAACAAAATAACAATATCGGGAAATAAAAACGGAAGCGTGCTTTCGGGAACGCTTGCCGAAATAAAATTTGCAACAGCAAACGCCGGTACTACAAAGGTAACGGTTACGGGAACGGCAAACGTATACAACTCTGCGGCGGAAAAGGAAAATCCCGCATCTGTTTCAGCCGAAAAGGAATTTTCCGTTACAAAGAACGACAGCGTGGGCGGCAAAGAACAGGTAGGCGGCAACGGCTCAAGCTCTGCCGACAGAGACAAGAGCACTGTGCCCAAGGACAACATTCCGCCGGTAAGCAATTTTGACGAGCCGACAAAGACCACGGAAAAGTTCAGCGATATAAACGAGTGCCTTTGGGCGAAAGAGGCTATAGAAACGCTTGCCGAGGAAGGCTATATCAACGGATACGACGACGGCACATACAAGCCGAACAACAGCGTAACACGTGAAGAATTTATAAAAATGCTTATGAGCCTTTTGGGTTATCACGAAACCGAGGAGGAGGCAACCGTTAAGCTTTCGGATATTGACGAAAACGCATGGTATGCAAAGTTCCTCATCATGGCGATTAACCGAGGAATAGTAAACGGAATGGACGACAACACCTTCGGCATCAGAAAAACGATTACGCGTCAGGATATGTGCGTAATGCTTTCACGTGCGTTATCGGTAAAGAAAATAAGCCTGCAGAACAAATACGACAAAGTTCAATTCAGCGATCCGATAAGCGATTATGCCAAGGAGGCTGTTATAAAGCTGCAGAGATACGGACTCGTAAACGGCATCGGCGACAATTTGTTCGACGCATACGGAACCGTAACACGTGCAATGGCGGCAAAGGTTCTTTACGAACTGGATAAAGTAATGTAAAGGCTTGAAAGAAAGGAAAGACAAAATGAACAGATTTTTTAAAAGTGCAACAGCATTAATGATTATGGCTGCAATGCTCATTTGTCAGATTGGCGTGCTTGCCGCTGAGGACGGGTCCGCCTCGGAAACGAGCGGAGTATCGGCTCAGATTGAAAGCTACTTAAAAGGTTTCGGTATATTCGGCGAGAACGAAAAAATTGACGGCAGTACATTAACAAGAGCCGAGGCGGCGGACAAATTTGTCCGCTCCGCCGGCTTTGACTACGGAATGATAGGCAAGGGCAAAACTTTTTCTGATGTTGACGAGGGAACAACGGCGCATAAAGCGTCCGAGGCGGCTCTTATTCTTGGAATAGTAACGCTTAACGACGACAGAATGTTTTATCCGTCAAGAGCGCTTACTCTTAACGAGGCGCTGACAATGGCGGTACGCACAATGAAAGCCGACTCGGTTGCAAACCTGAGAGGCGGTTACCCCAAGGGATATATGGAAATCGCCGCAGAGAGCGGACTTTTAAACAAGATTTCGGGCAGTGACGAGGTTACAAAGGCAGACATTGCAAATATCATCTACAATATGCACCACGCATACAAGTATGATATAACTTATGAGGGCGACAGAATTTCCTACACAAAAAGCGCCGAAACGACGGTTGCGGAGGATTTGCTCGGAGTAAAGAAATACAGGGTTGACTTCATATCGACGGACACGGACGCAAAAATGCTTGAAATTGCGATTAAGTCGGGCGACAGAAAAGGTACAACCGATAAATTCGGCGTATCCGACCGCATAGACCTTTCGCAGATAGGCGGCGACGGATTTGCGTATATAAATGATGATGATGATGAAATCGTGTATATCGAACTGAAAAAAGGCTCGGAGATTATATACGATTATATCGGCGCAATTAACAACAGAGAAAATCCCGGCAACGTACTGGTTGACGACATCAAAAAGATTTACTTCGTAAATGACGACAACACATACGAAACAGACGACGACCTTACGGTATACTACAACGAAAAGAAGGTTGACGGCGAGGGCTACGATTACAAAAATTGCTTTACAAAGGCTGTTCTGCGTGACGGCAAGGTGATCCGTATGGATATATACAGCTTAAAGCACGGCGGTCAGATAATGTATTCGGTTAAGGAACAGCTCCGTTTCAGACGTGCCGAGGAGGAACGCTACTGGGAGGATTTAGACAGCCTTACTTCGCTTGAAATATTCATAGACGGCGAAAAGGCGGACAGTATGTTTGACCTTAAGGGCGATATGGTTTTCGATTACTGGAACAGCGCCGACAAGTCAAAGCTTATGATTGTTGCGTCGAGCCGTGTCGCAAGCGGTAAGGTGACGGGTTATAAAAACAATCAGATAATGGTTGACGGCATCGCATACGATTTAAGCGACGACTGCTGCAACTTTGACGTTCAGGCTGACGAATACAAGCAGGGCGCAGATATGGATTATGTTATGGGTCAAAACGTTGCGGCATATATCGCCGACGACAGAACAGTCCGCTTTATCAGAATTGACGCCGAAAATACACGCACAAACGTAATACAGGGCGTTATAACAAGCGCATACGAGGAAAAAGGAACGGGCGACAAGTACATAAAGATATTCCACATAGGCGACAATCTCGGCGAGGTACAGTACAAAGTTGCCGATAAGCTTAAGGGCGATTCGTTAAGCTTCAGATACGCCCAGGACGTACAAAAGAGCTACGAGGGCGCAGGTTTCCTTGAATTTACCTTAAACGGTGCAAACGAAATAAAGAAGATTGACCACGTTAAATATTTCGGATATTCAACAAACTTCACCGATAACAACGTTCCCGCAAGGGGCATTGTGTGCGGTCAGTACTGCGGCGAGGCAAAGTGGTTTGCAATTTTAAACATTGACGGCGAATTTACCGTAAGAAACCTCACATATACGGGTATGCACTATATGCACACCGGCGGCGGAAGTATGAGAATTATATCCGACTTTGACACAAGATACAACACAATTCCGAAATACTTTATGCTTTTAGGCTGGGAAAATGCCGCAACGGTGTACACGGATCCTTCGATAATTCGTGATATACAGTACGTTGATGATGATAATTCAAAGCTTGTTTTAATTGATAATCAGACATATAACGTAAGCAACGATTTCATAAGAGAAAAGGATCTGCAAGTAAACGACTTTATAGAGTATCATGCAACAAGAACAAGCAAGGAAAGCATAAAAATAGACAAGGTACGCCATATGCCGAGCGATTCAAGCCTTTGGGTGACAGACACCTATAAAAGCGGCGCCGGCGCAGGATTCTACAGAGCGGACGACATTGCTTACATAAACGATTATTCCGTTCAGTTTATAATAAACGGCGAGGTTACGAGCGCATACGAATTTAACGACAACGGTATAAACGAGGGAAAAATGACATCGGTTTACCGTCATAACAGAGATTCGTTTGAAAGAGTTCTGATGAACTTCGGCGAGCCTGCAACGTATATAAGAAAGTACAGAGGCGCAAGCATACTGGGACTTCGCAAAGGCGATAATATCTGGTTCGAGTTAAACAGTGACGGAATAGTTACAATGATGATTTACGAAACAAACGGCAACAATTACGACGACTGATACAGTCCGTGGAAAGGAGAGAATGCTGCATAATGAAAAACAGTATTTTAAGAAAATTGTCGGCGGTTACTCTTGCTGCAGTGACCGCAATCGGCGCATCGCAGACTGTTCTTGCGGACGTTATAAAAATCGACAAAGACGAATTTATTAAAAATTCGAGATATTACAGTCAGGAATTTACCTTTATCGACTTAAAAAGCGCCGCAAACAGAGGCTTTGCGGACGAGGCTGCGGGCGACGGCAAGGGCGGCTGGTCGGACCAGGGCCCGGCAAACGATATGTCAATATTCAACAACTACGGAGTACAGAAGTTTTCGGGAATTGAATTTGATATTATAGACCCCGACGCAAACGGCGGAAATTCGTGTATTATGCTTCGAGGCAGAGGCGATACGTCATATCCTACGGACGCAGAGGTTACGGTGGATAATCTTAAGACAAAGGGTCTGTACTTCCTGCACGCCTGCCCGTATTCTCCGGAAGGTCAGCCTGTGGGCAGTTATACCATCGTTTACTCCGACGGTACGGAGGAGGTTATCGAGCTTATCCGTGACTATCAGATTTTTGAATGGTGGAACAATGCCGATATGTTCAGCGATTATGCGGTATCGGTATGGAACGGTCAGAACGGTTCATCGGTTGTAAACCTTAATATGATGCCGTGGTCAAACCCGTATCCCGACAAGGAAATCACAAAAATAAAGGCACACTCTCTCGGCGGCCCTACGGACGCATATCTCGGACTTGTAGCCGTAACGGCTACGGATACCGATCCGTATCTTCCGCAGCTCAAAAAGGTTGTACAGGGAAATATGTATGACGAAACATGGTATCCGTACTATGTTCCGGTAGACCCCTGGGCAATAGAGGGAACACCGCTCGACGCTTCAAACCTTCTCGAAAAGCCGTCGGGACAGCACGGTCATGTTACCGCTATAGGCGATGATTTCATATTTGAGGACGGCACAAAGCTAAGAATATGGGGCGTAAACGTCGGCGATGACAGGGCGACTCCCGAATATGAGGACGCTCGTGCAACAGCAAAGATGATAGCTTCACTCGGTTTTAACTGCGTACGTATTCAGGCAACAGACAATTTCATATATGAACGTGAAAGCTCGAAAACGATTTCAAGGCTTTCAACGGGCAATATGGATAAATTCTGCTATCTCATAAACGAGCTTAAAAAGAATGGTATATACTACGGCATAGATATGCCGTACAATGACCGTCAGTATATGCAGGACGACGTAAAATATTTTGATACTGCCGTAAACGGTGCGATAAAATATTACGATCCCGATGTTATAGAAATGCTCGACTCAACGGCAAAACAGCTTTTGACATGGGAAAACCCGTATACGGGCATGACGCTTGCAGACGACCCCTCGCTCGTATGGGTTTCGCTGTACAATGAGTCGACAATATACCGTCATGCGTCGCTCGGCGGAAACGAATATTATAACGCCGAAATACAGAAGTATTACAATGAATGGCTTAAAGAAAAATATCCCACACGCGACGCATTGAAGTATGCATGGTATATGCCCGACTCAGATGCAAAAGCCCTTGAGGATGATGAAGATCAGTTCGAGGGAACGGTAAGGATTTACGGAGCGTCGGAGAGAAAATTCTGCAACGTAAAGCGGTACGACGATATGATAGCTTTTCTTGGCGATATGGAGCGGAAAACCTACAGAAGCCGCATGGATAAAATAAAGGAATATGCTCCGAAAGCGCTTACAATGGGTACTACGGGCTGTTATGCCGGCGGTTCCGACGTATATGTCGCATATTTCTACGACTGCTTAAAAGAGGGCGACGTTACCTCACAGCATGCTTACTGGTATCTGCCTTTGGGTAACGGCGAGGCGGTAGAAACAGGAACGGCGCATGACAAAGTTCCTGCATCATTAATGGCAAACAACGATAAAACAATGTACGCAATGGGAAGTTTCGTCGGCCGTGCAATGGACGGAAAACCGTTTATGCAAACCGAATGGGACTCGAGCCAGGTAAACCCGTACCGAAGCGAGGCAATGCTTATGATGGGCGCTTTTACCTGTACGCAGAACTGGCACCCGTATATGTTTAACTGGTACAAGATGAATTATGACAACAGATATAACCTTAATCTTTCGGATTTCCGTATGATACGAGGTCACGATCTTAATCACAGACCCGATACTATGCAGGTTATGCCGAACGTTTCGAGAATGGTTCTGCGCGGCGATGTAAAAAAAGCCGACAAGGGAATATATCAGAAAAGATGGTTCGGCAGAGATGTGTATGAAGTAGGAAAGAACGGAATAACGAACGACGCTACGCCGGCAATGGTGGGCGAGTCGAGAATTACGTTTGACGATGTGTATTTTGACCCCGACTTCTACAGCAATGATGCGCTTAAGCTGTACAAATACGGTCAGAAAACGGGCAGATACATAATGTGCACCGATGAGGCGGTAGTCGACTACAACAAGCAGATTTACTACCTCAACACCGAAAGAACACAGGCGGCGTGCGGTTATCTCGGCGGTGAACACGTTGAGTTTGACGACGTTATGTATGACATTGACACAGCAAACACAACCGTATATATGACATCGCTTTCAAACGACAGCCTTGCCGATACCGACAGTATGCTGTTTACGTATTCTTCGGACAGTAAAAATGACGGTATGGAGCTTACCGACGACGCAAAAACGATTGTTGTCGGAGGAACGGGTCCGATTGTTATTCAGCCTGTTCTGGGCAAGATAACGCTTAAGAGCAAGGACACATTCAAGGTTTATGCGCTCGATTTTACGGGTCACAGAAAAGCCGAAGTGCAGACAGGCAAGGACGAAAACGGATTTACGTACTTCAGGACGAGAGCCGAGGATAAGACTATGAACTATGAAATAGTCCGCACGGCAAAATCGTCCGAGCAGTTTGAAAAGAAAAAGATTTCATATCTGCCCGAGGGTATTTTCGACGATTTGTTTACAGACCTCGGAAAGTACGAGCCGTACAAGAAAGAAATAGAGAGAATGAGTATGCTCGATTACATTGCGCCCGTATTTGACGGCTTATTCTATCCCGAACAGGGATACACAAGAGGCGAAGCGGTTTCGGCGCTCGTAAATACATTCTCTATGGTTTCCTCAAACAAAGACCCCGAATTTGCAGATGTCCCCAACGGAAGCGAATATTACAGTGCGGTATGCACGGCGGCATATCACGGTATGATTTCATCGGACAGCGAAAACTTCCGCCCGAACGATTACATCACACGTGAGGAATTTGCGGCTATGGTATACAGAGGAATACAGACAACAAATATGATGCACCCCGATGAGAGAGGAAAGGCTGTGCCCGATCTTTCAAAAGTTTCGGATTATGCAAAAGAAGCAGTTTCTGAGCTGGTTAAGCACGGATACTGCGACGAGGTAAACTCACTGGATATGAAAGCTCCGCTTACAAGAGCGGACGCTGCGATTGTGCTTTATCGTATCCTTTGGGAATAGGAGGCATTAATGAAGAAAAGAATTGCATTGGTACTTTCGGCAATAATGTTAATCTCGTTTCTTCCTTCTGTAAGTTATGCGGCGGGGAATACTATCTCCTCCGCCGCTGACTTGCTTTCATTCCGTGACAGCGTGAACAGCGGAAATACTTACGAAGGTCAGGTTGTAAC
>CAKSPN010000079.1 GCA_934481375.1 uncultured Clostridia bacterium | reverse complement strand
TCATAGTACTGCGTGCAGGCTTCTGTTGAAATTGTGAAACCCTGAGGAACAGGCATACCGAGCTTTGTCATTTCGGCAAGGTTTGCGCCTTTTCCGCCGAGAAGCTCTCTCATGCTTGCGTCACCTTCGCTGAAAAGGTATACGAATTTTTTTGACATTGGAATCTCCTCCTGTTATTTTTTTCAGTTTATTTTACTGTCCATAATAACTATTATATCATAAAATACATAATTGTCCATAATATTTTTTAAAATTTTTGTCACAAATTTGATTTTTGGAAAAATTAATGGTTTGTGAACGATTTTTATATTTATATATGGTTAATTTTCAGTAATTCTGACCACAGCGACAGTCATATCGTCGAAAATCATACCGTGGCTTTTTTCTATAACGGTTTCCATAATATCCTGCGCGGTCTGTTCCGTATCGGACGGCTCGGCACGAAGCTTCTTTTTTATCCACTCGGTGCTTACCGCTCCCTCCTCCGCTCCGCACACGCCGTCCGACATCATTACTATCATATCTCCGCCGTAAACACGCTTTACCTGCCCCTGCGGCTTTATGTCGGAAATTATGCCTACCGGCATGGAAACGGAGAACACCGTTTCTATATTTCCGCCGTGGCTTATAAGGCTTTCCGCCGCACCCACTTTGTAAAATTCCGCCGTGCCGTAAATCAGGTCGATGCACAGTAAATCTATTGTGGAGAACATCTCCTTGTCCATTTTAAGGCACAGCGAGGAATTTATCATTTCAATCGCCGTTTCGGTTTCAAATCCTGCCATAAGAAATTCACGCAAAAGACGCAGGGTCGTGCGGCTTTCCTGCATTGCTTTTTTGCCGCTGCCCATACCGTCGGCTATTATGACATATTTTTTGTAGTTCTCGGTCGTAAACGATGCGGCGCTGTCACCCGAAAGTTCCGCCTCGTCGCTTTTTATCTGACGCATGGAAACGTCCGCACAGTATTTCGGCTTTGAAACGAATTTCATAAGCGCTCCGCTATACTCCTTATCTCTGCCCATCGGCACGGAAAACACCTCCGTCAGAGCCGACTCCGCTTTTTTCACGTCCGTGCCTATGCCGAGCCCGAGATACACCTCCGTGCGCCCCGTGGCATTCTCCGCAACGCTCACCTCAAACGCCGTTATGCCCTGCTTGTCCAGCACATTAACCACAATTTCCTCCAAGTCCTCACGGAAGGTAAAGCCCTCCAGGACATCGGTTGAAAGATTTTCAAATATTTTTGCCGTTTCGCTGTACTGGCGTGCTATTATATCACGCTCCGAAACAGCCTCCCCGGCACGTATGAGCCGTTTTTTGTAAAGCTCGTAAACGTGATTTAATTCGCTCACAAAAACATCGCTCCGTATGCATTTGTCACGAAAGCTTTTGGGCATGGAGGAGACTGTTAGCACGCCCTCCGTTTCAATCGTTCCCAAAAGCGACATAACGCCCTTGTAGGTTTTTGTAAAATCGTTCTGCCAGCACTTTACCGCCATGGAACAGCCGGCACACACACGCTGCGACATCTCGTCAAAAAGTCCGCCGACTTCTTTGCGGTACAGATTTATACGCTTGTCCGACTCCTCCGTAAAGCATTTGTTTAAGCTGTTAAACGCCTCTGCCATACGCTCCGTTTTGGCGGACAGATACTCCTTTACCCGAACGTCTGCGCTTATCGACTCCATGCGGAGCGATTTGGAGAAAAATATGTTTATATATTTATGCAGTTTTTTCGGAGTAAGCACAAAAAGCAGCGCCGCACACGCCGCATCTATTGCGGAAATCGGCTCCGCACCGCCCTGCATACATATGGATACCGCCGCTATTCCGCCGATAAAACCGACCGCCGTTCCGACACGTCCGTAACCTTTGAGAAAATTTCCGAACATTGCGCTTATGCCGTAAGCTCCACCCGTAAGCGCCGAAAGCGGTGACGACAGCGTACTCATAAAGCCTATGCACATCGCTCCTCCCCCTGCCGACGCAAGATTTGCGTACAGCGCCATACACATGGAAACATACATTGCCGCAATATTTGCCGGGTTTATCCCGTAAGGGAGCTTTATCCCCGAAAGTCCGGTTATGAATATACCGGCACAAACGGCAATGGATACCATTTCCTCCTGCGAAACATACGAGCGGCTCCGTCTGTTTTCAAGGAAAGTTTTCGTATTTGTAAACACCGTATACACGATTGCCGAAACGATGCTTTCTATAAGCAGGAGCATCACGTCGTACACGCCTATGTAATCATACGCAAACATCGCCGCTCCGCCCACAAGCACCGACAATCCGCACACTGTTGCCTCAATTATGCGGTTTTCGCTCCTGCGTGTTTTTAAGTATATCCAGAACAGCAAATCCGCAATAAGATATTTTATTACCGCCATTCCCGCTCCCGCCGATATGAGTCCGCCGCACATTACGGCTATTCCTATGTACGCTATCCCCTTGTCAAAGCCTGCCGCAAAAAACGCCGTTCCGAACGGGAACATTCCCATAACCGACGCGCGTGACGCAAGCAGCATAAATACGGCAGCGGCTATATCCTTTAGCGCCGGACGTCTTAAGGGCGCAGAGTGCGGCATTGTGTTTATTTCCATTTTTTCCTCCATTCCGCTGCCCTACGGCAGCATATAGTAAATCATTTACTATTATATCACCTCATTGACAAAAATTTTGTCATATTCTCTGTCCGATTACAAAAACTTTACGACAACATTTGACAAAATCCGCAAATTATGCTACAATAATAGAAAATACAAGCAAAAGACGGTTTACATACAATATGATTGGAGAATGCATTATGATGAGAATTGCTGTTTTTTCGGATACCCATGGCGACATAAAAAGGTGTGTACACATAATCGACTCGATAAAGCCCGATATTGTAATCCACGCAGGCGACTGCGAAAATGACGCACGGGCGCTTGTTTCGATGTATCCCGAGCTGAAATTTTACTGTGTGTGCGGAAATAACGATTTTTCACGCACGTTTCCGCCTCAAGTGGTTTTTGAGGCTGACGGGAAGAAGATTTTTGTAACGCACGGACACGAATACAAAGTAAAGTACGAAAGCACATACACCACTTTGTATGAAAAGGCAAAAGAATTCAATGCGGATTTATGCGTTTTCGGACACACGCATATCCCGTATTCGGATTTCAGAGAGGGTATGAGAATACTCAACCCCGGCAGCATACGCTACGGCGGAACTTACGGTGTATGCGAAATTGAAAACGGAAGGCTCAAAACGTGCATACTTGAAATATAAAAATCAATAAAAACGGCGGAAAGCTTTCAGCTTTTCGAAAAAAGCGTGACATTTTTGCTTATAAACCGCATACCTATACGGTTTTGATGTCACGCATTTTTTATTTTGCATTTTGTTTCGGTTAAGCGTGCCGAAATAGCGGAAAACCCCTTGATTTTCGGTTTTTTAAGCCCTATAATAAAGTTGCTCCTTTAGAGAGCTCGTTTGTTTTACACATCGAATACGGTCCCCCGGCCGTATTCCGGAAAAATGGCGCTGTTCAAGAAAAATGCGTCATTTTTTTGTTGACTTTATATGCGGAATATGCTAATATGTTCTTGAAATTTTAATCATACGGAGACGCATTATGGGCAGCTGCAATTCAATATATCAGATAAGTTTAAGAACATTTACAAAAAAGGGTACGCTTAAGGCGGCGCAGGAGCTTATTCCGCATATCGCAAGAATGGGGTTTGACAGCATTTATGTCTGCTCTCTTTGCGAAGCCGACGCCGACCCCGATATAATGACATGGAGTCCGAGACAGATTTTGTCCAATTCGGAAAATCCGAAAAACTCGTATAAAATCAAAGACTTTTTCCATGTTGATCCCGAATACGGAACGGACGAGGATTTGAGAGATTTTATCGAGTGCGTTCACAAGCACGGAATGAAGTACATATTTGACCTTGTATATCTGCACTGCGGAAGAAACGCCGTATTTATCAACGAAATACAAGACTCTGTAATAAAAGGCGAAGACGGCAAGCCGATAATAGGCGAAACATGGCCGTTTGCGAGAATAAATTACGAAAGCGCCGAAATGCGTGAATATTTATGGAAGAATATGCTTTACTATGCGTTTGATTTTGACGTTGACGGCTTCCGCTGTGATGTCGGAAACAAAGTTCCGGTTGACTTTTGGGCAGAGGGCGCACGCCGCATACGTGAGAAAAAGCCGAATTTCATTATGCTGAGCGAGGGCTTTGACCCCGCCTATTATTCGGACGAGTACAAGGACGTATTCGATCTGTGGTATCTGGGTGATTGTCCGCAGCAGGCTCTGTTAAAAGGCGAAATGACAACAAAGGAATTTAAGGAGGAAGAAATTTTCAAAGACTGCCAGACCGACAGCAAGGGCGCACGCTATCTTGAAAACCACGACACCGCCTCCGATATGGGATCAAAGCGTGCCGACAAGCGCACACGCCTTTACGGCCCCGATAATTTTGAAACGCTTATGAATTATCTGTGGAACGGCGTTCCGTTCGTATGGAACGGCTTTGAAGTTGCGGACAATTCGGTGCAGAGTATGTTTGCGTCGAGAGAATACGGCGGATTTAACTCAATAGACTGGTCATATGCGCTCACCGATTTGGGTATTGAGCGTATGAATTTTATAAAATCATTAAATGCGATAAGAAACAAGCACCCCGAATTGCAGTTCTCAAAAATGAGCTGGCTTTCCGACAAAGAGGGTATGCTTGCATTTAAGCACAGCTTAAACGGCGAAGAGCTGTTTGCCGTGCTGAATTATACGGACAAGGAAATATCCGAAGATTTTGACAGAATCCCCGAAAAGGCGGAACTGTGCGGCAGTGCGGCAGTAAGCAAAAACACGCTCACACTCGGTGCATACGGATATTATGTGGGATACATACAGGAATAAAACACGCAAAAGAGCAAGGCAGTGCCTTGCTCTTTTTGTATGCGCACACGATGTGCGGTTTCGCAAATCCGTATGTGCGGTTATGCTTTCGGCAGGAGCAAGCCCCTGCCCTACTGTAATTTGCGTTCATTGTAACCGCATTTTGTCAACCATAATCATTGTTTTTCATCAACAACAACGCTTGCCAACGACATCTCGCTGTACTGAGTGGATATTATGCTGTTTTTCGCAATTCTCGAATATATACCGCTGAATTTTCCGCCGTACACGAAAAGTCCCGTTATTGAAGAATAGTTCCGATATTCGGCGTCTTTATTATGCGGAAGGTCGATATTCAGTGCTTCGTACGGCTTTACGTACTCCTGCAAAAGATACCCGTCACCAATATTCTCGGTCACGTGCTTTATCCACTCGCTCTCGCTTTCAAATTCCACACCGGCATACACGCCCTTTGACGCATATGAGTCCTCCGGCTTTATTACCCAGTTGTCCTTTGTGCGGAGAACATCATATTTTTTCACATTATCCGCCGTAAGAAAAGTTGTAAACGGGATATGCTCCCTTACAAATTCACGCTCCGCTTTGGTAAGAAATGCCGATGTCATACCGTCATGCAGTATCTTAAACACACGCTTGTTATGCACTATCTGCGTTTTGAAATCGCCGATAAGGCACACATCGTTGTTTTTAACCGCATTTATAAACGGCTGTACCCTGTCGTAATTTTTCATAATATCGCACGTTACGGCACGGCGGTACACTGCGTCTATCTGCCTGCCCGTCGGCGAGAGAAGCTTGCCGTCCGCATAGCCGAGGCTCGTTATTTCGCAAATTTCACAGCTTATACCTTTCTTTTCAAAATGCTCCTTAAACACATTAAACTCGTTATCGGACGCACTCGACATAAAATCCACAATTGCTATATGCGGATTTTCCTTCGCTTTGGGATACGTGCCGTATATGAGCATAAATTCATCTACCCACGAGTCGAAAAGCTCGAACGAATACGTATTGTACCGCTTATTGAATTGCTTGAAAGCAAGCGTTTTTTTGACGGCATTGTTAAGCTCACGGTCCTCGTTCATTGCGCTTGCGCCATCCGTATTAAATTCACAGAACTTGAACGAAAAATCGTCCTCGTTAAAGAATATGTCTATTCTCGCTATCGGGAGCTTGCAATCATAGCGGTCGGGACGGAGGATAAGCTCCTCAAGCCGTTCGTCAAGCCCGAACAGCTTTCTGTACTCCGCATTATTCTCGTATTCCTTTATGACCTTTACCATTATCCCGTACATTGTATCGGTTATTTCGGAAAAATACTCCGCCGCCGCTTTTGTAAAAAGCTTAGGTATATACATTGTATAGACTAAATTTCCGTGATAGCGTGCGGTTGAATTTTCAATATATATGCGCTCCTCCTCCGCACTTTTTATATGCTTTTTTAAATTGCTGTCGATTATTCCTCTGTAATACTCGTTTAAATCATACATTGCTCTCGCCTCGTTTTATTAAATATTCCGCATCTTCGGCGGATAAATTTCTGCGTGCCTCATTCAGCATATCTTCATATATATCATATGCCCTCCGACCGTAAATTTCAGCGTCAAAGCCTTTTTGCACAAGTGCGGTTTTTGCATTTTCAATATCCTTCACCGTCACACCGTCAAAATCAAACACGGACGGATTTTTGAATATTCCCTTAACAAGCGCCGCATATGACAGTGCGTCGTTTATCGGCATACTGTCGGCAGGGCGGATTTCTATATATTTTTTCAGCCGTACATCGGGGAAAAACATAGAAAGCAGATGCTCCGCCTCGTCTTGGGTCATTTCGCTTTTGTATATGTCTTTTATTTTTTCACTGCCCGTATACACGGGTGCTTTATCTTTCATAATCAATATTGCGGAGCGGTTTAAGATATATTCCGCATATTTTTTATAGGTTAAATCCGCTGCGCACGGAACAATTCCGCATCTCTCGCCGTCCACATTATTCCATATATGCGTTCTGAGCATACGCCCTTTGTACGGCTCGTTTTCAAACACATGGCTGTTATCGCACACAAGCGCAAATATCGGACTGAGAATATTGGCAACACGGAATTTCAGAGCGCAGTCGGCTTCATTTGCATAGTCGATTGATATTTGCGTTGACGCCGTTGCACGCATCATATTTTTTCCGCACGTTCCCGAATGTTCAAAATACCTGTCCATAAATCTGTATCGGTTTTTCGGGATAAGCTCCAGCTCCTCCGCACGGCAGTTATGCCGATAACCCTCGGTCACAAGCTCATATCCAAACCCGTCCAGCGCAGGGCGGATTGTATTGAGAAAATCCTCATATATACGTTTTGCTTCGCTTATTTTTTCAACAGGTCTGATACTTATTTCAAGCTGTGCGGCAGGCTCGAGCGTAAGGCTGTATTCGCTGTTTGAAAGTCCGATAAGAAAACCCTCGGAATATATTTTCCTGCCAAAGCTGTCCGCTATCTTCAAAAGCAGACTTCCTACTCCCTTATCGCCCGAATACGGAATATTTTCGCCCGTTTTACCGTCAACAACGAAATGTTCAAGCTCTATTCCGATACGGTTTTCGGACGTTTCGCCGCTTTTTATATATTCTTCTATCGCATTAATCATAAAATCACCGTCTGAATTTATATAC
>CAKSPN010000078.1 GCA_934481375.1 uncultured Clostridia bacterium | reverse complement strand
AGTACGCACAGTATGCGATGATTGCGGCAACCGAGGCAGTGAAAAATTCGGGACTTGATATGAGCAAGGAAAATCCTTGGAAAGTCGGCGTTATAACAGGCTCGGGAATAGGCGGTATAAGCACATTTGAGGATCAGCACACAAACCTTATGGAGAAAGGCCCGGGACGTGTAAGCCCGTTCTTTATACCGATGATGATTTCAAATATTGCCGCTTGCAATATAGCTGTCAAATTCGGCGCAAAGGGTGTTAATCTGAACGTTGTAACGGCTTGTGCGTCAAGCACTCACTCGATAGGCGAGGCTTTCAGACATATACAGTACGGCGACTGCGACGTTGTTATCGCAGGCGGCGCAGAGGCAACCGTTTCACCGACGGCTTTTGCGGGATTTTGCAATATGAAAGCAATGTCAACCAATAATGACGATCCCAAACACGCATCAAGACCGTTTGACGCAGAGCGCGACGGATTTGTTTTAAGCGAGGGCGCAGGATTTTTGATACTTGAGGAACTTGAGCATGCCAAAAACAGGGGCGCAAATATCATATGCGAGCTTGTGGGATACGGCGCAACAGACGACGCATACCATATCACAAGCCCAGTACCCGGCGGCGAGGGCGGAGCAATGGCAATGCAGATGGCGCTCGATGACGCAGGCATAACGCCCGATAAGATAGACTATATAAATGCTCACGGCACATCAACAAAGTACAACGATCAGTTTGAAACCGAGGCAATAAAAAAGACCTTCGGCGACGCCGCATACAAGCTTGCGGTAAGTTCTACAAAATCAATGACGGGACATATGCTCGGAGCGGCAGGCGCAGTTGAGGCAATAGTATGCGCAAAGGCTATTTCAGAAGGATATATTCCGGCAACGATAAATTATAAAAACCCCGACCCCGACTGCGACCTTGATATTGTTCCGAATGAGGGACGTGTTCAAAACGTGGATTACGCAATGTCAAACTCGCTCGGATTCGGAGGGCATAATGCAACAATAATCCTCAAAAAGTATTGCGGTTGATGCTTTTGGAACAGACCATTCAAGAATAAAAAAGAAGAAGAAATTCTTGAATTACGAACGAAACTCACCGCTCGGAGTATACACATACGCCGTCGGGCTCGTTTCGTCCGTTCTGCTCTCAAAATCATCTGCCCGCAGCGGTTGATGCTTTTGAGTCAGACCATTCAAGAATAAAAAGAAAAAGAGTATTCTTGAATTACGAACGAAACTCACCGCAAATGAGTTGAGGTATACACACTAACGGCGCAAAAATAAAATCAAAAGGCTGTGAAAAACCTTGTTTTGACCGATAAAATCGGAGCAAAGGTTTTTCACAGCCCGTTTGCGATTATATAGGCGGATTGCAGCGGTAGGGGGTCGATGCCCTCATCGACCCGAAACAATATCCTATGGAGAGGGCGTAGGGCAGGAGCAAGCCCCTGCCCTACGGTGTATGGTTTCGCAAACGCTTACCGATACCGCAAACACTTTCAAACCAAACATTTTCTGTTACATGAAAGGAGATACAGATGCGTGCTTTTGAAAAAAAACTCGGATACGAGTTTAAAAACAAAGAACTTTTGGAAACGGCGCTGACTCACAGCTCGTATGCAAACGAACACAGAGTGCAGGACAACGAACGTCTGGAATTTTTGGGCGACTCCGTCCTGAGCGTAATAATCAGCGAGCATATTTTTAAGCGCCTGGTAGGTGTTAATGAGGGTGAGCTTTCAAAGTTCCGTGCAACGCTCGTATGCGAGACATCGCTTGCGGCGATGTCGAAGAAAATTTCGCTTAATAAATACATTCGTCTGGGTAAAGGCGAGGCGGCAAGCGGCGGAAGCCAAAGACCGTCCATAGTGTCGGACGCTTTCGAGGCGCTGCTTGCGGCAATATTTCTTGACGCCGGTATGGAATTTGCAAAACAGTGGATTCTTAATCTTATGCATGACAGCATCGACAGCGTACTTGCTGGTAACGGCTATGAGGATTACAAAACAATGCTCCAGGAAAAAATGCAGCACGGCACAAAAGGCAAGGTTACATACAATACCGTTGCCGAAACGGGCGCCGACCATAACAAGAGCTTTTCGGTAGAAGTGCTTATTGACGGAAAAGTTATCTGCCGGGGTTCGGGAAGAAGCAAAAAAGATGCCGAACAGCATGCCGCAAGAATGGCGCTTAAGAAACTACAGAAGAAGCAGGAAAAGGAAAATGAAAACGTATAATATTCCCGTTTTTGTTCCGCACAGAGGATGTCCGTTCGATTGCGTTTTCTGTAATCAAAAACGGATAACGGGTACGGCTTGCGAGGTTACGCCCGATGATGTGCGTGAAACGATAGAGAAATATCTGCGCACTCTGCCAAATGACGGCTGTGTTATTGAAACGGCGTTTTTCGGTGGCAGTTTCACGGGAATACCCATACAGGAGCAGTCAGCGCTTTTGAATGCCGCAAAACCGTTTAAGGACAGCGGAAAAATTTTGGGGATACGTCTGTCAACACGCCCTGATTATATAAATAAAGAAATACTCGATAATCTTTTAAAATATGGTGTGACAACTATTGAACTCGGTGTTCAGTCGATGTCAGACGATGTTTTAAAGGCGTCAAACAGGGGACACAGCGCCGATACTGTGCGTGAGGCTGTAAGGCTTATAAGGGAATATCCGTTTAAGCTGGGACTTCAGATGATGACGGGACTACCGTCGGATACTCCCGAAAAGTCGATATATACGGCGAATGAGCTTATACGCTTAAAGCCTGATTTTGTAAGAATATATCCCACTCTTGTGATACGTGACACGTATCTTGAGGAAATGTATAAAAAGGGAGAATATAAGCCGCAGACCGTGGATGAGGCGGCGGAGCTTTGCAAAACGCTTCTTCTTATGTTTGAAAATGCGGGAATAACCGTCATACGCATAGGACTTCAGCCGACCGATGAAATATGCGAAAACGGGTCTGTTGTTGCAGGCCCCGTGCACAGTGCATTCGGAGAAGTGACGGAAAGCAAAATATACCTTGACCTTATAAGAAAACAGCTTAAAAGCGGTGACAGGGCAAAGGTTTTTGTCAATCCGTCAGAAATATCAAAGGCTGTGGGGAATAAGCGCAGTAATGTTTTAATACTCAAAAAAGAAAATATAGAAATAAAGGTTATCGGTGACGAAAAACTAAGGAAAAGAGAGGTGAGATGTGTTTGCTGTTAAAAAGAATTGAAATGCAGGGATTTAAGTCGTTTGCGGACAAAACCGTGCTTGACTTTGTAGACGGCGCAACGGCTGTAGTAGGTCCTAACGGAAGCGGAAAAAGCAATATTTCGGACGCAATACGCTGGGTAATAGGCGAAATGAGCGCAAAATCTCTGCGTGGCTCCAATATGCAGGACGTCATCTTTGCCGGTACGGAAACGAGAAAACCGGTCAATTATGCGGAGGTAAGCCTTGTGCTGGATAACAGCACAAATGTGTTTAATATAAATTTTGATGAAGTAATCGTAACACGCCGTCTTTTCAGAAGCGGCGAGAGCGTTTATCAGATAAACAGAGCAAACTGCCGTTTAAAGGATATACATGAGCTTTTTATGGATACGGGTCTCGGTCGGGACGGATATTCCATAATAGGACAGGGAAACGTATCGCAGATACTTTCCACCAAGGCGGAGGACAGGCGCAGTCTGTTTGAAGAAGCGGCAGGTATATCGAAGTATAAATACAAAAAGGACGAGGCGCAGAAAAAGCTTACGGGTACGGAAGAAAACCTTGTAAGAATAAACGATATAATCCTTGAGCTTGAGGGTCAGCTTAATCCTCTGAAAAATCAGTCCGAAAAAGCAAGAAAATACCTTGAACTTTACGGCGAATACAAAACACTTGATATAAACCTGAGTATGGTAACGCTCGGCAAAAACAAGCTTGCCGCAGAAGAAGCTGATAAGCTGTATGCATCGGTTGACGGCGAACTTGCCGATTTGCGTTCACGTGAGTCGGAAACCGAGGCGAAAATCACTTCCCTGTATGATGAGCAGAAAAAGCGTGATGAGGAAAAGACAGAAAAAAACAATCTCCTTATAGAGAATGAAGCTAAGGGAATGGCAAACGAAAAAGAAATTTCCATAGCCGAGAATAATATAAAAAACAGCAATGCAATGCTCGGTCGCATTGACGGTGAGATAAGAGCGGTCGGCGAAAAGAATGCCGAGCGTGAAAATCAGATAGCACAACTGGAAAACGATATAAAAGAAATCGAGTCAAAAGCGCAGACCATACTTGCGGATTTTGACAGCGTACAGGCGGAAAATGACGAGATTGCGGAAAAACAGTCCGAACTAAGCCGAAAAATCGAGGAGCGCAAGGCGCAGGTAATCGAAAAAATGAATACGATTGCCTCCAAAAAGGCGAAGATTTCGGGTATAGAGAATTTGCGTTCAAGTTTTCTGGAGCGCAGAGAAACTGTCGAGGCGGAGATAAAGAGCCATAAAGAGGGCGTGAGCAATACTCTTGCGGCAATCGAGGAGGATACAAAGCGGATTGCCGAAAAGCGTGAAAAGAAAGAAAAGCTCGGCAAGAGCATATCCTTACAGCGTGAAAAACAGGAAACATTAAATTCCGAGATTTCCGGCTATGTGCGTGAGTATAACTCGTTAAATGCGGAATATCAGACGAAAAATTCAAAAAAGCGTATGCTTGAAGCTATGGAAAATGATTATGCAGGTTTTGCAAAGAGCGTAAAAGCGGTTTTGAAATCGGACGAGCTTAAGCATAACGTGATATACGGAACGGTTTCGGGACTTATCGACGTTGATAAAAAATATGTAACCGCAGTTGAAACGGCGCTCGGCGGCGCAATGCAGAATATTATAGTCGAAACCGAGGAGGACGCAAAAGCCGCAATAGCGTATTTGCGGAAAACCGCATCGGGCAGAGCAACGTTTCTGCCGATAAGCTCGGTGCACGGCAAAAAGCTTGACAATGAAAAAGAACTCCGCCAGATGACGGGATATATCGGAATTGCAAGCGATCTGATAAAATATGACGCAAGATATGACGGCGTTATAAAGAGCCTTTTGGGGCGTGTTGCGGTGGCGGATAATATAGACAATGCCATTGCGATAAACCGTAAATTCGGCTACAGATTTAAAACCGTTACGCTTGAGGGTGATGTTCTTAACGCAGGCGGTTCAATGGCAGGCGGAAGCGTTAATAAGCAGAGCGGATTTTTGTCACGTGCGGCGGAAATAAAAACGCTTGCAAAGGAAATATCGGACGCCGCCGCAAAATTGCGCATAATCGAGGAAAAGAAAGAAAAGGCGGAAAATGAATTAAGAACCGTAAATAATCAGCTTTCATCGTTTGTGCCGCTTTTGCGTGAGTACGAGGACGAAATACTCCGCCTTGAAAATACCTGCGAGCATCTCAAAAAGAGCGTTGAGGACGGCGGCAGTACCGAAAAGAACTATGCAATCGAACTTGAACAGATTTCTGAACAGCTTTCGTCATCATCGGAGGAGGTTGCGGTGCTTTTGAGCGAGGTGCGCTCGTGTGAAAACGAGTCGAATGCACTTAGCGAAGAAATCACAAATCTTGAGGCGGAATACAGTGAGGTAAGCGAGAAAAAGGAAAGCCGTTCAAAAGATATTATGGATCGCACAATGGAACTTGCGGCAATGCAGAAGGATATTGACCTTAAAAAGTCGCAGAAAGAACAAATCCGTGCGGATATAGATGCGGCGAACGAGTCGGTTAAGGCTAAGGAGTCCGACAAGGAAAATATCTGTGCAGAGATTGCAAGGCTTGAAAGCGATATAAAAGAGCGTGAAAATCTGATAAGCGATATTAAAAAGCTGTCTGACGAGTACCGCACTCAGATAGGCGCAATAGATGAGCAAAAAGCAAAAATAGTGGAAACTTTGCAGGGCATACAAAACTCCAATAAAGACCTGACCGATAAGCTTTTAAATTTACAGCAGGAGCTGTCGAGAGTTGATGCAAAGCGCATTAAGCTTAATATGGAGCGTGAAAATATTCTCAATCGTTTGTGGGAAGAATACGAACTGACGTATTCTTCGGCAGAGGAAACAGCCTCGGAGGTAGAAAACGAAAAAGAGGCGTCAAAGCGCCTTGCGGAGCTTAAATCGGGAATTAAGGCTTTGGGCAGCGTTAATATGGACGCTATCGAGGAATATAAAGCAGTTAAGGAAAGATACGAATTTTTAAGCGTGCAGAAGAATGATTTGGAAAAATCAAAGGCTGATTTGAACCAGATAATCGACTCCATGCAGGAGCTTATGCAGGAGCATTTCGGAACGCAGTTCGGATTGATAAACGAAAGCTTCAGTAATGTATTCCGTGAACTGTTCGGAGGCGGACGGGGAAAACTGTATCTTACCGATCCCGAAAATATTCTCGAAAGCGGTATTGAAATAGAGGTACAGCTGCCTGGAAAAGGCTTGCAGAATATTAACCTGTATTCGGGCGGTGAGAAGTCGTTTATAGCGATAGCTCTGTTGTTCTCGATTTTAAAGGTAAAGCCTACGCCGTTCTGTATCCTTGACGAGATAGACGCCGCACTTGATGACGTAAACGTTTCGAGATTTGCCACATACCTTAAGAATTACGTTGATCAGACGCAGTTTATAGTTATAACCCACAGACGGGGAACTATGGAGGCGGCAAATATCCTATACGGCGTAACGATGCAGGAAAAAGGCGTTTCAAAGCTATTGTCTCTTAAGATAGACGATGTCGAGGAAGACTTGGTTAAATAAAATTTCTTGCCGTATTGTGCGGCGGAACGGAGATATAAATGGGATTTTTTGAAAAGTTAAAAGCCGGTCTGAAAAAGACCAGCACAAGCGTTACCGAAAAGGTGAACGAGGTTTTCAGCGTATTCGTGAAGGTTGACGAGGAATTGTTTGAAAACCTGGAGGAAGCGCTCATAACGGCGGATATGGGTGTGGAAACCTCGATGTATATAATCGAGGAGTTGAGAAAACGGGTAAAATTAAAGCACATTACTGACGGCAATGTCGTAAAGGACGAGCTTAAAAGCGTTATAGCGGAAATATTGTCGGAGCAGGAGTCTGCAATGAAGCTTGAAAATAAGCCTGCGGTGGTGCTTGTTATAGGTGTAAACGGCGTCGGAAAGACCACGAGCATAGGCAAAATTGCCGCACATTATAAGGCGGCAGGCAATAAGGTTATGCTTGCGGCGGCGGATACGTTCCGTGCGGCGGCAATAGAACAGCTTGATATATGGGCACAGCGGTGCGGCTGTGAAATAATAAAGCACCGTGAAAACAGCGACCCTGCCGCCGTTGTGTTTGATGCCTGTGCAGCGGCAAAGGCACGTGGAGCGGATATACTCATATGCGACACTGCCGGACGACTTCATAATAAGAAAAATCTTATGGCGGAGCTTGAAAAAATAAATCGTGTGATAGACCATGAATTGCCCGGTTCTTCGAGGGAAACGCTTTTGGTGCTTGACGCAACCACGGGACAGAACGCAGTAAGTCAGGCAAAGCTGTTCGGCGAGGCGGCGGATATTACGGGTATTGTGCTTACAAAGCTTGACGGTACGGCAAAGGGCGGTATAGTGGTTTCAATTTCAAAGGAACAGGAAATACCGGTTAAATTTGTCGGAGTGGGAGAGGGAATAGACGACTTGCAGGAGTTTGATCCCAATGACTTT